>NZ_JBQIOP010000003.1:0-172782 GCF_056822245.1 Petralouisia sp.
GGATTTTATAGTTCAAAATAGGAACGTATTGACAGTTTAGTCTATAAGATTGAATCCAAGCTGCCCTAAGAGAGCAAATATTAATTTAAGCGTCAGAGCTGTTCTTTTTTCATTCATAATTGACAGGGTAAGTGGATAAGAATATAATAAAAATGCATGTTTCATAAGAACGGATCAAAGTAACGTATTGTAATTACAGGGATAAATAAAATGGATAAAGAAAGTGAAGTATATCAGTTTCCGGAAATGAACCTGATCGCAGGAAGCGGCGCGGAAAAAATAATACAAAAAATATACGATTCTTCTCTGAGGGCCAAGTTGCTGCTCAAAAATGATAAATTTTTAAATCGGGAATGGTATCAGGAGCATTTAGTCAATTATCTGGAGTTTTTTGTTTCTGAGGAAGGATTTGCAGAGACAGCAGAGGAGTTGGAGGGCCTTTTTTTTATTGAGGGCGCTGAATGGGAGCAGGAGGAGCCTCAGAATGATATTGAACAGACAGAACAAGGGCCGCAGAATGCTTCTGAACAGATAGAGGTAGAGCCGCAGAATGATATTGGACAGATAGAGAAAGAGCCGCAGAATGCGCCCCAACAGGAGCTGCAGGTTGTATTGTATCGAAAACTCAGTGAAAAGTGGCAGTGGGGAAGCAAGAATCCCAGAATTCGTTTGAAAATTCTGGAATGGCCCTTTCAGATTCCTTTTGAACTGGAATTGATTCCTTATGCGGGAACTGCTGTTCAGATAACAGAAAAGACATTGGAGGATTCGGCGTCCCAGGAGAAAATAATTTACCATATGTTTTCCCAAGAGGAATATTTGTCCAGAAGTTTTTATAAAATAGTGGAGGAGTTGGAATTAATCACTCCCATGTCCTGGTACAAAGACGGGTACGATATTCTCACCACACAGATGATAAGCGGAAGAAAAGTATCTGAAAGTTTTGGACAGCTTTTTCTGGAAAATGCAATTCCTGGGCTGAAGGAGCGGCTGGAGATTGTGGACAGTTTTCAGGACTATAAGTATATGGAAAAACGGTGGGAGAATTATATGGGCCGTTTTTGGACAAAATCTCTGCCGCTTTGTGACGGTGATGAAATTGAGCCAGAATCAGGAGAGCCAAACTGGCAGCAGGTGATTCAGCTTTTTGTAAGGTTTTTTACGCCGATTTTTGATGTGGCTTTGAAAAATGAATTATTTATCGGCGACTGGATGCCGCAAATCGGGAGGTATCTGGATTAGGAAGGGAAGTTGCAGCACAGGGTATCTGGATTAGGAAGGGAAGTTGCAGCACAGGGTACTGCACAGTCAGATACCCGGGAGCAGGAAGAGGTTTGGAGAAAAGGGAGATGAATCTATGGATATTAACGCTTTTTTAAAGACAGTGGACGACCTGGTTTGGGGAATTCCGCTGATTGTATTGATTCTTTTGGTGGGCTGTTTTCTGACGGTTCGGCTGCGGGGGCTGCAGCTCCGCAGACTTCCTCTGGCTGTTAGAAATTTGATTTCTGATGAATCTGCCGGAGAAGAAGGAGAGGTGTCCGGATTTGGAGCCCTCTGCACTGCATTGTCTGCCACTATTGGAACCGGAAATATTGTGGGCGTTGCCACTGCTATTGTTGCCGGAGGGCCGGGAGCTTTGTTTTGGATGGTCATGGCAGCAATTTTAGGTACGGTTACAAAGTATGCAGAATGTCTGCTTGCCATAAAATTCCGCGTGGTGGCGGAGGACGGGCATATTTTGGGAGGCCCTTTTTATTACATAGAACGGGGAATGGGTGAAAACTGGCGGTGGCTTGGTAAAATGTTTGCATTCTTCGGTATCGCTGCGGGAGTGCTTGGAATCGGAACCTTTACCCAGATTAATGGAATCACCAGCGCAGTGAACAGCTTTTTTGATCCTGAGAATCAGTGGAGTGTCAATCTGTTGGGCAGAGAATATTCCTGGACGGTAATTATAGCAGGAATCATTCTGACTGCCTGTGTGGCCCTTGTGTTGATCGGAGGGCTTCAGAGAATTGCCGGGGTGGCGCAGGTGCTTGTGCCCTTTATGGCGGCCACTTATGTTACAGCTGCGGCGCTGATTTTAATTTTTCATTTCAAAGAGATTCCGGCGGCTTTTGTTACGATTGTACAGAGCGCATTCGGCCTTAGGGCTGCTGCAGGCGGCGCACTGGGCGCTATGCTCTTGGCCATGCAGAAAGGTGTGGCCAGAGGAATTTTTTCCAATGAAGCAGGTCTGGGAAGCGCACCCATTGCTGCAGCAGCAGTTCAGACAGACGAGCCGGCCTCCCAGGGCCTTGTGTCCATGCTGGGAACCGTGATTGACACAGTGATTATCTGTACCATGACAGGTCTTACGATCGTAATTACCGGAACCTGGGATATCGGTCTGGAGGGTGTGGACGTAACCACCAGGGCGTTTCAGATTGGACTGCCTTTTGCGCCGGCGGTGTCGTCCTTTATCCTGATGTGCTGTCTGGTATGTTTTGCATTTACTACCATACTCGGCTGGGATTATTACAGTGAAAAATGTCTGGAATATCTGACAAACGGAAACCAGAAGGCAGTGAATATGTACCGCCGGATTTATATATTATGTATTCTGGCAGCGCCTTTTATGACGGTTTCCGCAGTGTGGACCATTGCAGATATCTTTAACGGATTGATGGCAATTCCCAATCTGATTGCGATTATTGCTCTGAGCGGCGTGGTTGCTGCAGAGACAAGGCAGTATTTGAAAAAAATCGACGGCAAGGCATAATCCCCATAAAAGAGGATTGGCAGATTTTATCTTGTTGCTGCGGCAGAAGAAATCCGGCACATAATCTGTGAGAAAAAACATTGGCAGTTTTCACCTTAATTGCTGCGGCAGAGGGATTTTTCTACATAATCTGCGCAAGAATAACACTGGCAATGGTTCCGATTAATGTGGTAAAAAGGGCGCCTGCCAGGGTGTAGCGGGTTTTCTGTACTTTGGCGGTCATAAAATAAATGCTCATGGTGTAGAAAATGGTTTCGGTGCAGCTCATCATGATGGAGGTTATGGTGCCATAGTAAGAATCCGGGCCGAATTCCTTGAAAATATCCAGTACCAGTCCGGTAGCTGCAGAGGAGGAAAACATTTTCACAATGGAAACAGGCACCAGTTCTGCCGGAAAATGCAGAGGTTCGGTGAGGACTCCCAGGGCCTGGGACAGCAGATCCAGAAATCCGGAGGCCCGCAGAATTCCGACTCCCACCATCAGGCCGATTAAGGTGGGCATAATGCCGATTACCGTCTGAAAGCCGTCTTTGGCGCCTTTGATGAAATCATCGTATACATTATGATGGCTTAAAAGTCCGTATCCCACAATGGAAAAAATCAAAAGCGGGATCATGGCGTCTGATAAAAAAAGGAGGATTTTCAATGGAAGATACCTCCTTTTTTCTTTTTGGATAAATCAGCCTGGCTGCGGCTGTATGTAGAGGGGATTTCCTGTGGGGGAAGCTTAAGGTTACGGGTGTGTTTGCGGTTTTGCGGCAGAGCATACATAAATTTGGCGAATACGACTCCTGCCAGAGTGGAAAAAAAGGTGGCAATCATGGCGGGGCCTAAAATGGATGCGGGATTGGCAGAGCCGTACTGGCTGCGGTAGGCAATCATATTGACGGGAATCAACTGGAAGGAAGAAACGTTCAGGATCAGGAAGGTACACATGTCTTTACTGGCAATCTGGCTGTGATTGTTCAGCTGGCCCATTTCTTCCATTGCCTTTAAACCGGCAGGAGTTGCGGCCCATCCCAGGCCGAAAACATTGGCAATGATATTTGTGGAAATGTATTCATTTGCTTTATGGCCTTTTGGAATGGCGGGAAACATAAATCGCAGGAATGGGTTCAGGGTGCGGGCTGCGCCGGAAATAATGCCGCAGTTTTCTGCAATCCGCATCAGCCCCACCCACAGGGACATAACGCCTAACATGGTGATGCAGAGAGCCACGGCTTCTTTGGAGGAATCCAGGGCGGCATTGGTGACAGCCGGAAGGTTACCGGTGAAAGCGGCATAGACAATGCCGATGACAATCATAAAACCCCATAAGTAATTCAGCATATATTGTTCTCCAAAAGATTCAGTTGTTTATATCCTATGCAGCAGGAGAGAAAATGTGCGGGGTTTTAAATGGTTTTTATTACTCCGGCGGTTAAATATCGAAACAGAATGTGATATTCAACCGCCGGAGTAATAGTTTCTTTACTAAGGCTTCTGTATGTTATATGCCTTGTTCTTTCACCAGCCCTTCAATGGCGCTGGTGTATGTTCCGGTAGTGACAAGGCTCACGGTAGATTCAATATAAGTTCCGATACTGTTTATTTTTTCCGGAGGCGCGGCATAAAACACCTGAAAATGATTATCTTCCAGATATTTTACCATTTGCTCAATCCGTTCTTTGGACAGGGCGGAAAAGGCTTCGTCTATAAAAGCCAGACGGGCGCAGCAGGTCTGCCTTGGGTAACACTGCAGCAGGCTTGCGGCCAGAATAATGAAATACGGCGTCTGTTTTTCTCCGTTGCTTGCAGAACCCTGTTTTTTGGAGAGATCAGAAATGATTTCACTGTCTCCCTGCCGGCTTATAATTTCCATGTCGTATACAAAATATTTCCGGTAATCGGTATATTCTGTTTCGTCCTCCTCTTCCAGTATCACTTCCATAAATTCCCGGATATCCCGTTCCATTTCTTCGTCGTCCCGGTTGGAATTCATATATGCTTCCGGGGTGTCCATGTAATTTTCCAGTCTTTTGCAGATGCGGAAAAAGATATTCCGGTCAGGCTTTTCCTTCATCACGAACTTATAGGTGTCTTTGCCAAATGGAAGGGCTTTTAATTCCCGGTTAATGGCGAGAATTTCCCCTTTGGCCTCACGGATGGTTTCATTAAGCTCCGCCACAAAATCATTCATAAAGGCATTTTCCAGTTTTAAGGACTGTTCCGTTAACCTCTGGCGCACTTCCTCAATCTTAATGTTTGCGATCGATCTGTATTCTTCCCGGAAAAACGGAATGTAAGGCACGCCCCGCTTGTTGATGTCGATTTCAGCCAGTTTACAGTAATTCAGCTGGGCATTTTCCATCTGGCGGACGCACTCTTCCAGTTCGCTTCGCAGACGGCGGAGGGTTTTGGGCGTAATCACCTGGGGACTGCCTTTTTTGGCTTTCAGGGACTCATACTCTTCTAACATTGGCTTTTTCAGCTCCAGATGCTTCAGGCATTTGTCTGAATATTCCTGATCCTTTACGTAGATTTCACCGGTTAATTGTTCCAGGGAGATATGATGGTTTTCCAGATCCTTTTCACATCCTCTGATGTCTCCGATCAGGACATCCCTTGTCTGCTCCAGGGTTTTATATTCTTTTTGCGCATCCTGCTGTTCCTGTATTACGGCCATAAAATCAGGGTTCTGGCTGATTTTGTCAATATCGCTGTGAATCCGGCTGCTGCGCTGGCATAACTCTGTCAGCGACTTTGGGGAGTTGAAATCATAATGCTCTGTCTGCCAGTCAATCTGTTTTAGCTCCTTCCGCCGTTTCAAGAGCTGTTCTTTTTGCTTTTGAATCCCTTCTTTTTCCAGTATATGCGCCTGTTTTTCTTCCTCTGCCTTGATAAGCTGATATTTCACCGCATCCTGCCCCAGATAAAATGCCGTGTTTCCGGTATTCATATAGGAAACGGCATAGCTTTTGGCCAACATGCCGTTTTGCATCAGTCCGCCTTTGGGATACTGATGCAGTTCTTCCAGGGAACCGCATAAATGAATGCCGTTTAATAAATAATTGGCGTATTTTCTGGCGCCTGGATTGGGAATGCTTAAAATTTCAGCGGCAGAGCCCGGGGCCGCCTCTGTTATCGGCAATTGATCTGAAAGCACGACATTTACGGCATGCAGTTTTTGATTCTGCAGGAGTTCCATGGCCCGGCGGCAGTATTTTTCGTCAACAATAATATAAAAACGCTTCCGGCCCAAAAATGTTTCAATTGCCGTCCGCCAGTTGGAGTCCTGTATTTCCTGTACCAGTTCTGCAAAAATTTTGACTTCAGTATGGATTCCTTCTGCCTCCAGCTCTTTTAGCAGGATGTTTCTGGCTGTCTCTGCTTCCTTTGGAAATACCAGGATATTGGCGTTTAATTGCTTGATGTTGTTTTCCAATTCGCTGATTTTGTTCTCTGTCACCTCAAGCTGGTCATTAAAATGCACTTCATTTGTCTCGAAAATTTTATCCTGCCGCTTTACCAGCTCTCCGAAACGTACAAAGGCGTCAATTTTATCTTCTGTCCGATGGTGCGCTTCTGCCAAATGGCAGAGAAGCTCGGCATCTTCTTTGGAAACGGTGATATACTGCCCGATCCAGGTCAGAAGGTCTGTCAGCTTTAACTGCAGTTTTTTTAAAGCGGATAATTTGTCCTCTTTCTGCCTGATTTCCGCATCCAGGTTTTCACTTTGCCGTTTTAATTCATTCAGGCTGTCCTGCATTCCTTTAAAAATATCATTATTCATGGCAATGCGGCATCGTTCTGCGGCGTCACTGTACCGCTGATCCAGTTCTTCCTTGCGCTCTTTGAGTGTGCTCATGTTCTGCTCCAGGGATTGGATTTGAAGCTCTGTGTTCTGCTTCTCTTCTTCTGCTTCCTGTAATTCCTGATAACACAGCATTAACTCACGCATTTGAAGATGCTTCAGCTTTTTCTCATATGCGGCGCTTTTCAGCTCCACTTCCTCCAGGCTGGATTTGCTGTCTTTTAGATTTTCAAAGACTTCCCGAATCTCTTCAAACCGCGTCCGCTGTTCCCGCAGCTCCTTTAAGGATTCCACTTTGCCGGGCTCTAAGACGCATTCCTGGATAAACTGGTCGATATTGTTTTCCGGATGAAAGGCCATCATTTTTAAAAGCTTGGAGCGGTACTTTAAGGCATCGCAGCGCAGGCCCAAAGCCCTTAAAATCTGTTCGATTCCTCTGTCCCTTCCAAAAAAATCAGCTGATTTCATGCTCTGGCCATCGACAGTTAATTCATTTTTGGGGGAAATCCGCAGTAATTTTCCTTCCTGTCTGGTAAAATTGATCTGCTCTATTCTGGTATCTCTGCAGACAAACCAACTGCTTTTCTGGGAGGTTTCATTGGCGGATTCGATACAGACGCCTGCCACAAGAAAATTATTTTCCACCGGAGACCAAAATTCCATGGCAATATAGCTGATGATTTCGCCGGTTCGTAAATACCGGGAGGGGCCGTTGCTTTTTGTATCTCCTCTCACATAAGCCAGTACCGTCCGGTCCCGGTCTCTGGCGGCTTTATTGAACTGGGTATTTCCGGTCAGAAGGTACGTCATTGCATCCAGAATCGTGGATTTTCCGCTGCCGTTTACACCGGTAAATAAAGTAGAACCTTTCAGATTCACGCAAAGCTCCTGAAACCGTGACCACTGTACGATTAACAGCTTTGTTGCTGTTTTTCTATTCATCTGCATCTGCACCATCTTCCTCCTCCGTATCGTTTGTGTCTGAATCACTGTTAGTTTCCGCCATTCGGTTCTGGGTGATTGCTGCAAATCTTGCAAATTCTTCTTCATCCAACGCAAACTGAAGGGAGGGAAGCAGCCGGATCAGACATTCTGAATCTCCAATCTTTCCTTTGAGGTCTAAAAGGTTAAATCTGGAGAAAAGTCCCAGAATATCGGATAAGAGTTTTTTATTGTCAATCAACTCTTTGACTCCGTATTTTTCCAGTTCATAACTTAAATCTGCCACGGAAATAAACATAGACTGGGACAGGCTGCCGGAACGCATTCTGTCTGCATACAAAGTCCAAAGGCAGCACAATACAACGCTTTCTATTTTTTTCAAGGCTCTCCGGTTGGACTGAATTTTTCCGTTTTCGCCCATATCGGCGCAGTTTTTAAGCATAATGACGCCATTGTCCCGGTCTATCAGGATGTCAAACCCGATATAGCCGAAATATATGGAAAAAGGTTCCGGTTTTTTGGAGATAAAGTAATAGGCTTTTTTGTTTTCTTCATCTTTGTCACGGACAATAAAGGTTGATTTGAGAAGCCGCCGGCAGGATTTCTGGAATAAATCTTTTTCGGCAGAGGTATAGTCACTCCAATAGGTCTCTATATTCACTTGGGGTCCTCCTTTGTGATGCAAAATTTCCGCAGCAGCATTTGATGGGCGTCCAGATAGCCGTCCAGCAATTGTATGGAATAACCATTTTCCTCACTGTAAGCAATGGCAGATAAGGCGCAGAGCAAGTCACGTTTGCTTTGCATCGGCAGATTTTCGCAGGAAATGGTGCTGCCGCTGCCCATCATGCGCTTAAGGTATTCTTTCATTTTTTCTTTTGCGTAGGGGTTATATGCTTCCTGCTCCTGTGCGTTTTTTGCTTTTTCTATATCTTCTGTTGTCAGTTCCTCTAGTTCAATGACAGTTTCTTTCTGGACGGCAGGGGGCTTTCTGGGATACCGGAGAGAGCCTGTATCTATAAATTCGTGTTTGTCCAGGGTAAACATATCATGCATTTTGGCTGGAATGGTTTCCTTCCAGTCAATCATGTCCATTTCTTTCACAATATAGCGCAAAGTCTGCTCCACGTTTCCCCGCATATCCGCTTCCCGGTTTCTGAGAAAACGCGCCCGGCCCACGGCAATCTGCAGGTAGATATTGATTTTGTGCTTGATATCTCTCATAATCCGGTCGTAATCTTCCACCAGAAAACGTTTGGTAGACTGAACCATATCCGCCACATATTCTTTTGCTTTCGCTTCTTCCAGCTCTTCTTCCAGCACACATCCTGAAATCAGAAGAAGATTCAGCTGGGGATCGTTTAAAAATTCATCTAATTTCCCCTTGATAAAAGAACGGTAGATGTGAATGTTCTGCTGTTTTGTCAGCCTTGCATATTCTCTGACAAAACTTCCGTCGCAGTAATCCAGCAGGTTTTCAGTGAGGCTTTCCAGGCTTTCTTCCTTTACCATCCGTTCTATGATTTTCTTAATAAATGTTGCCAGACGCTTCAGGGATCGGGACAGAAGCCTGGCATTGCGGTAGATGTTTTTCAGGCCGTCCACATAGGGGTTCTGGCTCCACTGCTCTGTATTTTGCAGAAGGTTGTATATATTAAAGATGTAGCTTGAAAATTCTTCCCGTTCCGGTTTGATTAATTTCTGCAGAAATTCGGTTAATAAGACGCCCTGTTCTGTCATAATGATGTGTTTTTCGTAAGTGGCGTCGTCATTATCTTCTTCTAACCATCCGATATCTTTGGAGCAAAATCTGCGGATCACGCTGTTGGCAATATCGTTGTAGTTTCTCTCTCCTGCCTGTTCACTGTCCAGTTCTAAAAAGTTGATGTGGTTTTCTAACAGATATGCGGAAAGTGCGTCGCGGATGCGGCCGCGTGAAATGCGGTAAGTGATTTCTCTGTCATATTGTTCATAGATCACCAACAGGCAGTCGGCATAGATGCGGTTGTTGCTGCCGCTGGATAAGCAATTAAAGAAACCGGATGGGATGATATCAAATAAGTTTGCTTCTCGTATCATTTTTAGTACCTCTCCTGATTAATCATACCATAATTGTACCATTATAGCAATTTAAATACGGATATGATTTTTTTCAGCAGTAAAAACCGCATTGCAAAAATTTAAGGAGAATGGTAAAATATTGGCAGTATTGATGATGCCGTTTATTGGCTTAAATCGTGGAAAATGATAAGAAATCAGGAAACAAATATTTTAATTTACGGAGTGTAGTTATGAAGAGAAAAAGAAATTTATGGCTTCCGGCTTTTTGCCTGTTGACAGTGGCATTGGCCGGATGTCAGCAGGCAAATTCTGACTCTTCTGAATCAGAGCAGCCCTCCGATACCGGCACAGTGAATCTTACGGTATGGAGCGCTGAGGAGGATCAGGAGCTGTTAAGTCAGATTATTGAAGGATTTAAAGAACAATATGATGGAGAGGCAGATTTTCAGATTACCTGGGAGCCTCAGGGGGAAAGCCAATGCACCAACGCGCTGATGGGGGATCTGGAAAACGGCGCGGATGTGTTCGCCTTTGCAGATGATCAGCTGAGCACCCTTGTGGCGGCGGGCGCTTTAGAACCGGTGGAAAATGGGGAAACACTGCAGCAGTCCCACCTGCCGGAGGCTGTTTTGGCGGCTTCGGTAAACGATGTTCTTTACGCCTATCCTCTCACGGCGGACAATGGATATTTTCTTTATTACAATAAACAGTATATCTCAGAGGAAGATGCCAAGTCCTGGGATCGTATGCTTGAAATTGCAGCAGGGCAAAATAAAAAAGTTTTTATGGACTGGTCGTCCGGGTGGTATGTATATTCCCTGTTCGGCAATACGGGCCTTACCTTAGGGCTTAATGACGACGGTATCAGCAATTTCTGCACCTGGAATGATACAGAAGGAGATATTAAAGGAATTGATGTGGCCAATGCCATGGTAAATATGGCGAAGAATCCGGGATTTCTCAGCACAGATGACGCAGGATTTCTGGAGGGGCTTCAGAATGGTTCTGTGATTGCCGGCGTCAGCGGCATATGGAATGCATTGGCAGTGGAAGAAGCATGGGGCAATGGATACGGCGCAGCCAAACTTCCTGTTTATGCCTGTGCCGGGCAGCAGGTGCAGATGGCTTCTTTTTCCGGCTATAAGCTTGTGGGCGTCAATGCCTATTCCGAAGAAAAAGAGTGGGCGGCCAAACTGGCGGAATGGATTACCAATGAGGAGAATCAGAAGCTGCGTTTCAGCCTGCGGGGCCAGGGGCCTTCTCATATCAATGCCGCGGCTTCTGAGGAGGTTCAGAGCTCTCCTGCCATCACGGCGCTGTTGGAACAGTCAGAATTTTCTTTTCTGCAGCGTATCGGCGGTAATTTCTGGGAGCCGGTTACAGCATTTACAACGGAAATCCTTGCAGGAAGCCCGTCAGGCAAAAGCGTCCAGGAACTTCTGGATGACATGGTTACAGGAATCACAGCTCCCTGACAAAAGGTTTTCTGCCAGGCCGTAGCTGTCGAAAGAATCTCCACGGATTCTCAGAAATGTGTATGTATCATAAGGAGTGACAGATATCATGAAAAATATCAGTTTAAAGCATCGCTTGATTATCCCAATCGCCCTTCTGGGCCTTGTAGCCCTGTTATCAAACGTTCTGTCCATTATTAATATCCGCAATGTGAATGCCAGCGCTTCCAATATTGCAGATAACTATATGAACCAAAAGAGCCAGCTGGCCAGGATCTGCCAGTCCTCAATGGATATTCATAAAATGGCTTTAAGCCATATTGTTGCCACAGATTACAATACGATGATTGATCTGATACAGCAGATTAAGAAGGAGGAGGGACTTCTGGATGAAATGCTTTCAGAGTATGAAAGCCATGTTTTGCCAGAGGAGCTTCCCATGTACGAATCACTTTTGTCTGATTATGAGTCCTTCAAACATGCCCTGGTTGATCTGGTCTGTGCCAGCGCAAGCCGCAAGACGCAGGATGCCTATGCTCTGGCCAACGGGGATGTGGCGTCCTTTGCCGGTTCCATGGAGGCAGACATTGACGTGTTGGACGCTTCTATCAGCCAGCAGACGAAAGAGGCCAGAGCGCGTCTCTCTGCGGTGTATTCTCTTTCACTGGCTGTAGGTACGGCCGCAGCTGCAGCCTGCATATTGTTGGTGTTTACAGACTTCCGGCTGATTACCCGCTATGTTGTAATTCCCATTAAGAGCATGTTAAAAACCATACAGGAAAGCTCCGGACACATTAATGGCATGACAGGCGAAGTGTTAAAGCGGACACGGGCCTCCAAGAAAAATGCCTCCGGGCTTTCTAACTTTGCAGAACACCTCTCTTCTACCTTCCAGGAGGTGGCCGGCAACGTATATTCCATCAATGAGGGAGCTGAAAATATGCGCCAGGAAGTACATACCATTGCAGAGGAATGCGGGGCTATTACGGCCTATACTGCCCAGATGAATACCCGTGCAGACAGTATGCAGCAGTCTGCCCAGAGAAGCGCGGAGATTACCAATGCTAAGATGGACGAGATCCTGCGTTCCTTGAACGACGCCATTCAGAAAAGCAAAAGCGTCAATAAGATTCATGCTCTGACCGGCGACATTCTTTCCATTGCCCAGCAGACGCAGTTGATTGCGCTAAACGCTTCTGTGGAAGCCTCCAATGCAGGGGAAGCGGGAAAGGGCTTTGCCATGGTGGCCAGGGAGGTTCGGGAGCTGTCCAATTCCAGCCATGAAACAGCCAATCGGATTCAGGAGATCAACACGGTAGTGATTGCCGCTGTGAATAATCTTACGGAAAATGCCCAGCAGCTTGTGGATTATATGAGCCGGTCTGTTTTGAAGGATTTTCAGTCTTTTGTGCAGTCCGGAACCCAGTATAAAGAGGATGCCGCCTATATTCGCCAGACAATGGATGAATTCTATGAGAGAACGGAAAGGCTGAGGCATTCCATGTCCGGCATTGCGGATTCTATCAGCACTATCACAAAAGCCATAGATGAAGGAGCGGGTGAAGTCACCGGTATGGCAGGCAGTACCAGAAGCCTTGCCGATGATGTGGAGGATATTACAAAGCAGATGGGCGCCAACCAGGAAGTGGTAGAAAGATTAAAGAAAGAGACGGTCGCCTTTGATCATCTGTAATTCCCAGAGCATTTTACAAACACGCTATAGGGGAACACAGAACCATCGGCGCCGTCCCGGTATTAACTGCCGTCTGATACAGTTAAATCCTTATGAATACTGACACAGAAATTCTGCAATCAATTCGATGCAGTCTTTCACATCTTTTTTATCTGCAACTTCCGCAGGGGTATGCATATAGCGCAGGGGAATGGATACCAGTACAATGGGAATTCCCTGATTGGTAAAATGAATTTTATCTCCATCGGTATAGGTCAGGCCGCTGGCTGCCTCTGTCTGGATGGAAATGTTTATCTTTTTGGCGCATTCTTCCATTTTCCGGTTTAAATTCCGGGTGACTGTGGGGCTGTTGCAGAGAACAGGGCCGCCTCCCAACCGAACCGTTCCTGCTTCCGGAGTTTCTTTATCTCCGTAGTCGCTGCAATAGGTAACGTCTACAATCACTGCAAGACTGGGATTGATTCTGGAGCTGCACCAGCAGGCGCCGTTTTTGGTGGTTTCCTCTCCTACTGTGGCCGCGGCATAGACGCCTGCGGAGCACCCCTTTTCTTTGGCCCTGCGGAGGGCCTCCATAATAATGAAAACGCCCAGCCTGTCATCTAAGGCCCGGGCAGTGAACCGGCCGTTTATCATAGGACGGATCTGGGTGTCCAGGGTTACGGCGTCTCCTAAGGATACCTGGGTCAATGCTTCTTCTTTTGTATCTGCGCCGATATCAATGAGAAAATCCTTGGCTGCCAGTTCTTTGTTTTCAAAGAGTTCCCGTCTTGCTTCCACGGCGCCGTAGACAATGCCGTGTTCTGTGCATATCTGAACCTGCTGTCCCGGATAGGTAAAGGGGATAATGCCGCCCCGGTTTACCACCTGGAGCCGTCCTTTTTCTGTGATATTTGAGATAATTGCCCCGATTTCATCTGCATGGGCCGACAGCATAATCTTTGTGCTGCTTTCCGGATTCAGAATGCAGATAAGGTCTCCGATTTCATCCTGCTGTATAATATCTGCACAGTCTTTCATGCAGGATTTTACGATATCCTGCACCGGGCCTTCGCAGCCGGATACAGAGATTTCGCTTAATATATCAGTTAAAAATTTTTCATTCATTTCAGTCTGTCCTCTTGTTGTTTTGCTCTGCCTGAAGATTTGCGGGAGCGCGCAAAAGGGCTTATGCCTTAAGATTTGGCCTGCACACGCTCTTTCGAATGACTAGTTCTGTGGAGACAGAGACATGGATGTTTACTTTTCGTTCTAATTGAATGCGTTCTATCAGCATTTTAACTGCCTGCCGTCCCAGGAAATTCATATGGACATGAACTGTAGTCAGGGGCGGAGCCAGGTATTTTGCCATGGAAATATCGTTAAAGCCGATGACGCTGATATCTTCCGGAATCTGAAGGCCGATTTCCTGGATGGCCCGGTAACAGCCGATGGCCAGAGAGTCGTTGGCTGCAAAGATGGCCGTGGGGCGCTGGGTATCTGCTAAAATTTCTTTCATCATCCGGTAACCGTGTTTCGAAGTATAGCCGTCAACTTTGATATAAGATTCCTGCAGGGCATTTTTTTCCATCAGAAAACGCTGATAAATGGGCAGTCTGGAGTCTGAGATTTTATTGCCGTCCGAATCCAGTTCATTTCCGCCGATAAAACCAATCCGGCGGTGGCCTAAGGACCACAGATATTCCATTACCTGCTGAACGGAGAGCCGCAGATCTGTAATAATAGAATCTCCGGTATTGCGGTTTCCGACGGCGTCCACGTAAATGTGCGGTTTTTGGGTATTGTCAATTTTTTGGACGGTAGTTTTGCTGAATGTGCCGAGACAGATAATACCGTCTACTGCGGCAAACTGCTGCATACCGTCCTCAATGCTTAAAGGTACCCTTTTAAAATTTCTGTCCTCTATTTCTTTTTCTATGGCAATCCGGACTGCCAGATAGAAAGGATCTTCCAGTTCTTCTTCCGGGGAATAAGAACAGATCACGCCCAGCTTTAATTTGCGCCGGCGTTTTTTCTTTTCTTTCATCTGATATTCCAACTGCTCTGCAGCCTCGAATACTTTTTTCCTGGTTTCCTCCTGTACCGTCAGCGTATCATCATAATTCAGGACTCTGGATACTGTTGCAACAGATACTCCTGCCAGTTCTGCAATATCTTTAATCGTTGACATCCCACTTTACACTCCATGATTAATAATGTGAAACATGGTTTTGATCGTTTCATAGCTCACTATGAAAGACAAAAACTCACCACAATTCTAACACATTTATTGTGGGTTTACAAGTACGGCAAAAGCTGCAAAGCAGGGATACGTTAACCTGTCACTTTTTTCAGATCGGAAAATGTATTCAGGTTCCAGGTGGCAAGGCCGCAGGAGGCGGCGTCTCCGATGGCGGCGCATTCCATACCGCCTGCAATGGCTGCCTGAAGGCCTGCTTCGGCATCCTCCACCACAAGGCAGTCCTCTGGTTTTTCTCCCACAAACTGGGCGGCTTTGACGAATACTTCCGGATCTGGTTTGGAATTTGTAATATTATTTCCGTCAGAAACCGCGTCAAAGTAATCTCCCAGTCCCAGCTGGTTCAGGATGAAGCCTGCATTTTTACTGGAAGAGCCGATGGCCAGTTTATGGCCCTGGCTCCTCAGCGCGTCCAGGGTTGTTTTCACTTCATCGGACAGGTCTGTTGGACTCATGTTTTTCAGAAGTTCTTTGTAAACTTCGTTTTTCCTGGCAGCGTAGGTTATTTTATCCTGTTCGCTCATAACGCCGTCGTAACGCTCTAAGATAATTTCAAAACTTTCCATGCGGCTTACGCCCCGCAGCCGGTTGTTAATGGTTTCATCGAAATAAATATTAAGTTCATCTGCCACCTGTTTCCAGGCCAGATAATGGTATTTGTCGGTATGGCAGATCACTCCGTCTAAATCAAAAATAATTGCTCGGTATCTCAATATTATGCGCTCCTTCTATAAATAGTTCTTAAAAACAATGTTCAAGCTTACAGTTCCGGTTCTGGCTGTGCGTCCGCCAGATTTGAGACAATCACGGCTGCAAGGATAATCACGCATCCGCAGATCATCCGCAATGTCACCTGCTCATGAAGAATCAGGATGGAAAAAATGGTTCCGAACACAGATTCCATGGACAGGATAATGGCGGCTTTTGTTTCATCTACATATCTCTGGCTGGCAGTCTGCAAAAGATAGCACAAAGCGGTGCTGATAACGCCAAGGTAAAGGACGCTGAGCCAGCCCTGGGCGGTTACGTGAAATTCAGTTTCCCCAAACAGGAACAGGCTGACAACGGACAGAAGAACTGCCGTCAGCATCTGCACGAAGTTCAGTACCACAGCCCGGTATTTTTTTACAAATTCACTGGTGAAAAAGATTTGGAAGGCGAAGCCCACCGCACAGACCAGCGTCAATGCGTCTCCGAGGCCCAGAGACAGGTTTTTTTCCAGGGATAAAAGTCCTACTCCAAAAATGGCCATTACTGCCCCGGCGATGCTTTTCATACTGATTTTTTTCTTTAAAATCAGAAATGCAATAAAGGGCACCATAACCACGTTTAAGGCGGTCAGAAATGCATTCTTGGAGGGTGTGGTGTATTGAAGCCCTACAATCTGGAAGGCAAAACCTACGAAAAGTGCACATCCCATCAGGATGCCGGCCCGGAGTTCTTTGAAGTCGATGCCTTTCAGCTCCCGGATGCTTGCGCCGCCCATTAAAATAGTGGCCAACAGAAACCGGATTGCCATAATCTGAAAGGGCCGGAGGCTTTTCAGGGCCATATCGCTGGCCACAAAGCCTCCTCCCCAGATAACAGTAACGGCAATCAGGCCGGCAATTGCAAGATATTTTTTCATGATTTTAACCTTCCTTTCAGTAAAATATATTTCATGTGTCTGCTTTTTGGGCTTTTACGGCTGTTCCATGGACAAAGATATCCACTTCTTTTCCCTCCAGAAGGGTGATATCCACATGCTGTTCGGCGTCAATGTGGATTTCAAGCCAGCTTTTGGGGCAGTGAATCCGGAACGTCAGGCCCTTCCACTCTTTGGGCAGCCTGGGATTGATGTGCAGCCTTCCTGCATCGTCTGTATACAAGCCTGCAAAACCAAAGACTACGGTCTGCCACACGCCTCCGGCATTCGCCGCATGGATGCCTTCTCTTGTGTTGCCCTGGAGATCCACCAGGTCTAAAAAGGCCGCCCGGCGCAGATAACGGTAAGCTTTGGATGCGTCGCCCACTTTAAGACCCATAATAGCATAAATACTGGGGCTAAGGGAAGAGCCATGCATGGTTCGTTTTTCATAATAGCTGTAATTCAGCCGCGCCGTCTCTTCGTCAAATTCTTCTCCCAGAAGATGCAGAAGCATAACCACATCGGCCTGTTTGATAATCTGCGTCTGGCTTGTCTTTGTGGTTTTTAAGGCTTCTGGCCGGATGGGCCAGTCGTTTTCGTCGTATTTGTCAATAAGGACTTCCTTTAAGTTGAAATAGCCTTCAAACTGCTCCAGAAGCTGAGTGCCCTCTTTTTTGGGAAGATAAATTTTCTCCTGAACCTGCTGCCAGGAAGCGATCTCTTCTTTGGTCAGGCTAATCTTGTCGGCAAGAAGCCGGTAGTCCCCGGGGTGTTCTTTTTCTAAGGATTCTGCCAGGGCAATCACATAGCGCAGGTTCCACCTTGCCAGATAATTGGTGTAGACGTTGTTGTCCACCGGTTCGTGCCATTCGTCGGGGCCTGTGACTTTGTGGATTTCGTAGCGGTCTTTTTCTTCGATATACTGGCAGCGGCTCATCCAGAATCTTGCGGTTTCCATCAGAATTTCCGCACCCATATCCAGCAGGAAGCCGGTGTCTTTGGTGATTCTCACATAATTGGCGATGCCGAATGCCACGGCTGCGGTAACGTGATGCTCATAGTCTGCAACGTAACAGCGGTAACAGGTGCCGTCCGGCTCAATGGTCCAGTCCGGGCATTGTTCGGTACCGTCGTCTGCAGATTCCCAGGGGTACTGGGCGCCCTGAAAGCCGTTTTTGGCGGCATTTCCCCGGGCTGCGTCCAGCAGATGGTAACGGTAGGTTTCCAGCCTGCGGGCTTTTTTGGGAAACGTATAGGCGAAAAACGGCAGCATGAAAAGTTCCGTGTCCCAGAATGCGTGTCCGCCGTACTCTTCGCCGTGGAGAAGCTTGGCGCCGATATTTACATGGGAGTCAGATTCGCTGGCAGTATTCATCAGATGGAACACATTAAAGCGGATGGCTTTATTCAGTTCCTCATCCCCGTCAATCTGAATGTCCGCTTCTCTCCAGAGGGACAGACAGGCGTTCTGGTGCAGTTCAAATTCCGCTTCAAAGCCTGTTTCAAGAAAATCTTTCATTTCTTTTTGGATGGTTTCTTTTAATGCTTCTTTTGCCGCTTCCCGTTGGGTATAAATAACGGCATATTTGGTAAGCTCCGCAGTTTCCCCCTGGCTTGCGTCATAGTCCAGAAATTCCACAGCCTGTTCCCCGAAATCATGGAATACATGGGTTTTGACTGCATCCTTTTGATTCTGCATTACCTGAACCAATGCTCCGCAGCCCTCATGGAGATGATTGTCTCTGGTTGCAACCTCCAGGTATGCGCCTGTTTCATCCAATGCTTCATTTTTCGTCAGGTAAGTATGCTTTACCTTGAACCGGGGTGCGTCGCAGAAGTTTATAACGGTTCCGTCAATGATATTTTCGATTTCAATAATTCCGCTGTAGTTTAAAGGCGTCACATACATCCGGACTGCCATCCGGTGCACATGGGCCCGGCTGATAAAACGCACGGTCTCCACTCTGGTTTCCCGGCCTTTCCGATCCCGGAGGCATACGCTTTTTAAAAGGCAGCCTTTCTGCATATTCAGCGCCCGGGTAAAGGAAAGAATTTCACAGTTCTCAATGCCGATTAATTCTTTTTCCACATAGAGCCGGAGAGTCAGCCAGTTGGGCATATTTGCCAGCTCCCGCATAAATGTTTCTGATTTGTCAAAGACGCCGTTGATATAGGTGCAGGGAATACTTCTTACCGTGCCCTCTTCATGGCTTCCCCTGGTGCCCAGGTATCCGTTGGTCAAACAGAACAGGCTCTCGTATTTGAGGTTTTCATAAGGATTGTAATTGTCCTGTGCAACCATCCACTGACCGCTGCTTAAATATCCCTGAAGTTTTTCTGAAAATTGAGTGTTCAATGGGGTCTCCCTTCTTTATTTTCATAAATGGTATTTTTAATGTAAATATTTTTTATAAGCTTCCTTTTGCTCCTGTCCCTGCTCCACAATCTGCAGCCGGAATGCCATGGTGAAATCTTCCCGTTTCACTTTGAATGCTTCCAGCTGTTCCTCGCCGCAGCTGTTGCTGCCAAGGCCGGAATGTTTGTAATCCAGATGAATGATAACATCTTCGGCGGGTTCCAGTTCAAAGGGATGGGACGCCTGTTCGATGGCTTCATCTGTATAATTGGAAAGGTTCAGTCCCAGAGGGCGTTCCATGGTGCACAAAAGGGTTTTTGCGCCGTTTCCGATGCTGAACCACAGAACATGCTCCCGGTGGCCGTTTTCCTGGGGATAAACATAGTCAGTGCCCATGCCCTTTACGGTGTTCCGGTAAATGCCCATGGCGCAGGCCCGTCTGCTGTCCGGATAATTTTCACCGGGGCCCATACCCTCCCAGACGGTCTGCTGAAGCCTTTGATTCCCCCGCATTTTAACGCCGAGACGGGGCAGGAATTCCGGCTCCAGTTTTCCATGCTGAAACTGTTTGGCATCCAAATGCACTTCCAGATGGCCGCAGGGGTAAATCCGGTATTCGTAGTGGCATGTATAGCCCCAGGACTGGTTCAGGCAGCCAAAGTCTTTGCGTATGGCGACTGTTACGGTTCCCTTTTCTTCTTTCCAGGAGAATCCGGCGTTCTGTTCACTGGATTTCTGGATAAAATATTTGTTCATCCAGTCCTCTTTTTTGTACATATCGTTGTCGATGGTGGCCCGGTATACGGTAAGCTCAGGTCCTTTGGTCAGGTAATCTTCTCCTTCGGCAGATACTGACAGCAGCGTTCCGAATACGGTGTGGAACCGGACGCAGAAATTGTTGTTTTCTACGGTGAAAATGCCGTCTTTTTCCGTTGCCTGCAAGGCTTCTCCCTCCGGCCGTTTGGAAAAACAGATCTGTTTTTCTTCCAGTGCAAACTGAACATGGGATATTTCGTGGTTTGCTTTGGCATAGGGAAGGGCTTCTTTTTCCCGAATGGAAAGGTTCAGGCGGTAACTGATGTTTGCCTCAGGGATAAATTCCTCATAGGGAATGGTTACAGTCTGGGTTTCCCCGGGCGCCGCATACAGATTGTCGATTCTGCCGGATTGGATGGAAGTTCCGCCTCCTTCGATGCTCCAACTCAGATACAGTCCTTCCATGGAGCGGAAATTGTAATAATTTTTCAGCCGGATTTCCCGCTGCTTTCCTTCCGCCCGGGTCACTTCAACGGGGGCGATCACCTGTTTGTATTCTGCCAGGGCCGGGGAGGGGGTGCGGTCCGGCATCAGGATTCCGTCAATGCAGAAATTACCGTTGGTGGGGAAATCCCCGTAATTTCCGCCGTAGCGGTAATAAGTCCTGCCGTCCTGCTCCGTATAAATGCCGTGGTCATACCACTCCCACAAAAAGCCGCCCTGGAGACGTTTGTACTTGCGGTAGAGTTTCTGGTAGGCTTCCAGTCCGCCCGGGCCGTTTCCCATAGCATGGCCGTATTCGCACATCACATGGGGCTTGTTTCCCTTGTCAGCGCTGGCTGCAATCTGCTCCAGGGGTTTAAGCCTGGTGTACATGGTGGAATAGACGTCTGTCACCTCTGCTTCGAAGTCTCCTTCGTAATGGATGAGCCTTGTGCTGTCCAGTTCCCGGATGGCTTTGGCGGCGCTTCTGAAATTGCAGCCGAAGGTGGATTCATTTCCCATGGACCACATAATAATGCAGGGGTGGTTTCTGTCCTGTTTTACCATGCGGACGCTGCGGTCCACATATGCTTTTTCCCAGGAGGGATCGTCGGTGATCCAGGTGTAATTTTCCACCCACTCAAAGCCGTGGCATTCCAGGTCTGCTTCGTCAATGACATAAAGGCCGTATGCATCGCACAGATCATAGAAATATCCGTTGGCCGGGTAATGGGAGCATCGCACTGCATTGATGTTGTGCTGCTTCATTAAGATGACGTCCTCTTTCATCTGTTCATAAGTGACGCAGCGGCCTTCTTTGGGGTTATAATCGTGGTGATTGACGCCGTTTAATAAAAGGGGGGTTCCGTTGACGCAGAAATTGTGATCAATCATTTCTATTTTGCGGAAACCTGTGCGGATGCGCAGCTCCTGCTGCTCTGTATGAAGAGATAATTCGTAAAGCTCCGGGGTTTCAGCCGTCCATTTCTGAACGTCAGGAATAATTTCATGGATGGATGCCTGGCCGTTGTCTGTTTTAAAAGAACCGCTTGCAACGGCTGTTGGCTCTGTTTCGGGATTCTCTGCAGTTTCGGCAGATATTTTTTTGCATTTGCAGAGCTTCCAGGTTCCCTTGACGCCGGCTTCTTTTGTGCGGATGGCTGCTTTCAGAATTCCGTTTCTGTAATCCTCATCCAAATCGCCGTTTACCTGAACGTCCAGTACCGCCTGTTTCGGTTCGTTGATTAACTCAACCTCCCGGAAAATTCCGGACATCCACCACATATCCTGATCCTCCAGATAAGTTCCGTCAGACCATTTGTATACCCGGACTGTGATATCGTTTTCTCCTTCACAGACCAGATTTGTAATATCGTATTCTGCGGCAAGTCGGCTTACTTTTCCATATCCGGCATGGGTTCCGTTGATCCAGACGTCATAGGCGCTGTCCACTCCGTGGAATTTCAGAATGGTGTCCTGCTGCAGCCATTGGCTGTCCAGTGTAAAAGTTCTTTTGTAGATTCCTGTCGGATTTTCAGTGGGAACAAAGGGCGGATTAATCGGGAAAAGATACAGTACATCTGTATAGTGCATCCGGTCATATCCCCTTAACTGCCAGACGGATGGGACATCAATTGTGTCCCATCCATCTGTGCTTTCTTGCTTATTCATAAATCCTTCAGGAGAAAGTTCGGGAGCTTCCCTATATAAAAATTTCCATTCGCCGCTTAACGTAAGCCGTGGGGAAGAATCCCGGTAAAAAGAAGTGCGGGCTTCTCTTCTGCCGATGTGTTCCAGTAAATGATCTTCCCATCTTTTTTTTACTCGTTGTGACATAACTGTTCTCCTTTGATTGTTTATTTAATTGAACCGCTGGTGCCCTCCACAATGTATTTCTGGGCGATGATGAATATAATAATCGGCGGTATAATCATGATAATGGTAATGCAGAGCATGGGGATAATCTGTGTTTCATGCACTCCCTTAAATGCTGCAAGCCCCAGGGCCAGGGTATATTTGCTTCTGTCCTGTAAGAAAATCAACGGCCCCAGGTAATCGTTCCATACGCTGATCATATTCAAAACTCCTACCAAAATTAAAGAAGGCTTTAAAATCGGCATAAAGATTTTCCAGTAAATCTGGAAGGCGTTGGCGCCGTCAATCCGGGCCGCTTCCTCAAAATCCTTCGGTATCCCCATCAAAAACTGGCGCATCAGGAAAATATAGTAGGCGGAACCGAACCATGCCGGGATAATCAGCGGTTTTAAGGTATTAATCCATCCAAACATTTTAAATTCCATGTACTGGGGAATCATTGTAACGTCCCAGGGAATCATCATGGTGGACAATAAAACCATAAACAGAATATTTTTGCCTTTAAAATTAAACCGGGCAAATCCATAGGCCACCAGGGAACAGGAAATTACCTGGCCGAGGGTGGTTCCCACGGTAACAAGCAGGGAATTCCACAAAAATGTGCCGAAAGGCTGCGCGTTCCAGGCGTCTGCAAAGTTCTGCCAGAGCCATTTGGCCGGAAACAGTTTAGGCGGGTAAGCAACAGCTTCCGCTTCTGTCTTAAATGCCGTAAACAGCATGTAGACAAAGGGGGACAGGAAATACAGCGCCATAATCCCAAGCAGGATGTAAATAATAGTTTTTGAAATCTTTGACATTTTCATCAGCGTTTCCCTCCCCGTTTTGATTTTTTGCCTTTTTTCGCCACGCCGCCGGCTTCTGATTCATAGAATACCCATGCGGAGGATGACTTAAATACCAGTGCGGTAAGTACCAGGATGATAAGGAACATTACCCATGCGTTGGCGCTTGCGTATCCCAGCTTATGGTGCTTGAATGCGTTGTTGTATGTATAGAGGCCGTAGAAATAAGTGGATTTCAAAGGCCCGCCGCCGGTCAGAAGCATTACCAGTGTCACCTGCTGGAAGGAACTGATAATGGAGGTAATCAGGTTGAACAATATGGTCGGCGTAATAATCGGAAGGGTAATGCTGAAAAACTGCCTTGCCGGGTTGGCGCCGTCAATGGTGGCCGCTTCGTATACGTCAATGGGGATATTTTTAATATCCGTGTAAAATATCAGCATCATGCTTCCTACGCCGAATGCGCTGGCGATAATAACTGCCAGAATGGCCCAGGCCGGGTCTACCAGCCATTTGGGGCCTTCAATGCCAAGCAGGGACAGAAGATAATTCAGAACGCCGTAATCTCCGTTTAATATCCATCCCCAGAGAATGGATACTGCCACCCCTGATATAACCGTTGGGATGTAGAATATCGTACGGAAAATCTTTACGCCTCTTACCGGCTGTGTAATCAGCATTGCCAGAAATAATGCAATAATCATGTTCAGCGGTACAAAGATGGCCGCATATTTCAAACTGATGATCAGTGATTTGGAAAACTGTTTGTCGCTGGTAAACATTTCAATATAATTGCCAAACCCCACAAATTCCGGGTCTGCCGCCAGGGGCCAGTCGAAGAAACTCATAACCAGAGAGAATATCAACGGGCCGATGGTAAATACAAGAAAGCCGATGATCCATGGCAGAATAAAGAGATACGGAATCGCTTTCCTGGAAATTCGTTTTTGCTTCATCCCTCAATCCCTCCTATCGGGCTAATTTACTGCTGTGCAGCTTCGTCCAATACATCAGATACATTTTCCATTGCGCTGGGGTTGAATACCCGCTCAAAGGAAAGGGAAAGATTTTCTGACAATTCAGACCAGCTTCCGTAAATAAAACTGGACGGCGTATAGTCGGAGCTCTGTTCCAGCATGGTGTAGAAGGGAGCATATTCCGGCTGTTCCATAATGCCTTCAGATTCTACTACAGAGTACAGTACCGGAAGCTCCATGCCGATTCTTTCTTTGTTCATCTCTTCGCTGGTCCAGAATTTGATAAATTCCCAGGCAGCTTCTTTGTTCTTGCTGTCTTTGGACATGGAAATTCCTGAAGAGCTTAAGATACTGATGGAGGGCTGACTGCCGAAGGAGGGGATATTTACTACTCCGAAGTTCACGCCGTCCTCTTTTAAAGTGTTGATGGACCAGGAACCGTATACGTACATTCCGGTGCTGCCGGCGCGGAATTCATCGGTACCGCTCTTTTCTGTTGCAACTGCGGAACCTTCTTTTTCCATATCCTGGAACATTTGGAATACTTCTTTTGCCTTGTCAGAATTCAGGTTGCCTTCCAATGTGCCTTCTGCATCCACATAAGCGGTTCCGTTGCTCCACAGATACATTTCATAGTCATAGGGGTCGGGCTTCATCTGGAAGGAAAATCCCTTCTTGCCTTCGCATTTTTCTGTGATGGTTTTGGAAGCTGCCTGTACGTCCTCCCAGGTCCAGTCATTGGTGGGCTCGTCAATGCCTGCCTCTGCAAAAATATCCTTGTTATAGAACAGCGCGTGTGTGGTAAATCCGATTGGGATACCGTAGGTGCTGCCGTCATAGGAATTATAGTTCCAGAGGGTGTCATAGAAGTTCTTCTTGTAATCTTCGCCCTCTTTCTCAATGTAGGAATCCAGAGGCTCCAGTCCCTGGGAATATGCAGGATAGTTCCACATGTACATAACGTCCGGCATATCGTTTGATCCCATTCCGGCGCTGATTTTGGTATCGAATTCTCCGCCGTAGGCTTCCAGGGTCACTTCAATGTCGTCGTGCGCATCGTTGAACTTGTCAACGGCTGCCTGCTGTGCGTCCACATCTTCTGCTTCGTCCCAGGATGCAAAACGGATTTTTACCTTACCGCCGCTTTTGCCGTCTCCGCCGCCTGAACCGCTGCCTCCGTCTGAACCGCAGCCGCCTAAGAACATGGTTCCTGTCATTGCAAGAATTAACATTGCCACTAATTTCTTTCTCATAGTATTTCCTCCTCTAAGGTTGTTTTGGTAAAATTATTGTAGTATTAATTGGTAAATTAATCAATATTTACTTAGTAAATAAAATGAAATTTTACTATTTTCATAATTTATCAAACAGTTTTTTGTGCAGTATGCATAAAAAACATAGAGGATATCGGTATGGATTCAGCATCTTTAAATGGAAAATGCAGTATTTCTTAATAAATCAGGGCAAATAAAACAAAGGCAAAAACAGCGTCAAATTGAGTGGTTATGTCTCTGCATCACTCAATTTGACGCTGTTTCTTTCTGCTATGCAAAAGATAAATATAAACTTTTTATCTGGGTATATGGTAATTATAAGCTGTCAGATTTTTCTAAATCCAGAAGTTCCTGCTTTTTTTGTTCCAGGTAATTTCGCCAGCTTTCTGAATCCAGGAAGGGATTTTTTCCGGGATGTTCGAGCATATACTGCCTTTTTTTCAGTAAGTCTACGTTGGAGGCGTGATTTCCCATAAAAATGTCTACCTTCTGGGAAATTACTTTGTCGATGGAATTCAGGTAGACTTTTCTTGCCTCCAATTTTATGTCGCCGATTTCCAGAAGAAAATCTTTCTGCAGTGTGTTGAATCCGAAGCCGCCGTAATATCCCGCCCGTTTTACGCTTATTCCGTCTGTAACATTGAAAAAACAGGAGATGCATCCTCTGGTATGGCCAGGCACAAGGTAAAACTGGATGCTTGTATTTCCGAAGGTGAGGATTTCGCCCTCTTCAATTTCATGATCCGCCTCAAAGAGCATATCCATGCAGCTGCTGCTTTCCTGTATCATGGATTGTTCTGGCGCTGTGCGAAACATTTCAGCGTCGGGTTGTCCCAGGTAGATTTTAGTTCCGAACATCTTCCGGAAAAAAGGAGCCGCTCCGAAATGATCCACATGGCCGTGGGAGAGAATGATCCATTTTACATCCTGGGGACGGAATCCCATCTCCCAGATGCTATGAATCAGCATGGCTTCCGCGCCGCAGTTTCCCGCGTCAAACAGCAGAAGGCCGTCTCCTGTATCCACAAGATGGACGCATACCCAGCTGTCTCCCACATAGTAAAGATTGCCGAAAATCTGAAAAGGTTCCACGTACCGGGCTTCCTGTTCGGTCCAGTATTTTGCGATGGGTTTTTCCTGAAATCGTTTTTGTCTTTTGAGATAAGACGCATAATCATCTTTTATTGGCATTTTGTTCCTCCGTGAAAAAATATAACGCTGCCGGTAGCTGCAAAAAATAAAATATGGTGCTTTTGCGATTTCGCTGCAATCAGAATAAAAATACAACGCTGCTGACAGTTGCCACTGCGATCAGAAGGATAAGCAGCGGACCGCCGATTTTAACAAAGTCTGAGAATTTATAACCGGCCGGAAGAATTTGCATATTAACAGCTGTCCCGAAGGATGTGGCAATGGCAAGGTTGGAGCAGGCGCCGATTACGATAACCCAGGGCACCGGGCTGATTCCAAGAGACAATGCAATTGCAATGCAAATCGGGGTCAGCATGGCGGCAGTTGCGTTGTTGGACATAATATTGGTCAGCACGCTGGTCAGGAGAGCGATTACAATGGTCAGCATAACAACGGAGGCGTTCTGTCCGCCGAAGAGATTTAAGACAAAGTTTGCAATCAGCGCGCCGCCGCCGGAAACATCGAGACCAGTTCCAATGCCGGAAATGGTTCCGATGCAGACCAGCACGTCCCATGGAAGATCGGCATAAGCTTTTTTCACGGAAATGCATCCTGCCGCAAGTACGATGGCGGCGCCCAAAAGCCCGATAATTCCGATGTTAAAGTATGTCTTAAATGGCATAAAACCGCTTAAAACAAACAGGATGATGCATAAAATCATAGTAAAAAGCGCAAGTTTGCCTTTTAAGGCCGGCGCGTCCGCTTCCCTGCTCTGCTCCAGGTTCCGAATTTCGGAAGCTGCGTAGATGTTTCCCTTGTCAAAGTCAGGGCTTTCCGGTTTTAATACCTTGTCCAGCAGCTTGTAGCCCAGGGTTCCCCAGAAAATAACCTGAACAATTGCCGCCGGCAGCATAATTTTAGTCATATCGAACATTCCCATGCCTTCTTCATAGCCGGCATAGCCCTGGAGCACGGAGTTAGCCGCAAGCTGAGAAGTTGAGCCGATCAGTGAGCATGCGCCGCCAATAATGGCAGCGGTTCCCGCCGGGAAAATAACCATTTTGGAACGGATGCGTCCGCTGGAATTGGCTGCTACAATGGCGATAATCGGCATCCAGATGGCGACAGTTCCGTTATTGCTCATAAATGCGGACATCAGGCTGCACACAGCGCTGACTGTGACGATAAATCGACGTTCTGTTTTGGCCAGGAAAGAGTTCCCGATCCGTTCTCCTATCTGCCTTGCAATGCCGGTTTCAAAAAGCGCGGCGCTTACAATGCACATTCCAACCACCATGGGCCATCCGGTTGAGCTGAAGCCGCTGTAAACGGCGGAAAGTTCCATCTCGGGAATAAACAGCGCCATGGCGATGGAGCCTCCAATTGACACAACGCTGATTGGCAGTTTATTCCATACAAATAATCCAATAATGATAAGCACAATAATAATTGATACAATACTTGAATCCATCCGGTAGTCCCCCAATCTTTGTTTTTATAATTCGGCCCAGGCAGCCTCTTTCCATTTTTCATGGCTGTATACGGATTTGTCCGCTACATAGGGCCATTTTTTTCCTTCTATAACGGCAAGACAGCCTTTTATGCACATCTGAGCCATTTTAATTACCGCTTCTCTTGTCTGCGCTGCAGAATGCGGGCTTGCAATGAGATTTGGACATTGCAGAAGCATGTCGTCTTCCGCAGGCGGTTCTTGGCAGAAGACGTCGGTTCCAACTCCGGCAATCATTCCCTGCTTTAACGCTTCCGCCAGATCTGCTTCGTTTATAATACCGCCCCGGCTGCAGTTGATCAGCAGCGCAGTTGGTTTCATAAGCCGTAACTGTT
The DNA here is from genome assembly GCF_056822245.1 of Petralouisia sp. Classification (NCBI taxonomy): domain Bacteria; kingdom Bacillati; phylum Bacillota; class Clostridia; order Lachnospirales; family Lachnospiraceae; genus Petralouisia; species Petralouisia sp. The sequence goes on from NZ_JBQIOP010000003.1 coordinate 28,050, forward strand.
CTTTGGAAATCATATTTTTCGTATCTTCGGTAAGAGGAACGTGAATGGACACGATATCGCTGTTTTTCAGCAATTCTGTATAATCTTCGTAATATTCCGCTTCCATCTCTACTGCCTGCTCTTTTGTCAGAAAGGGATCATAGGCGGCAATTTTCATTCCGCAGCCTTTGCAGATTTTGGCCGTTTCCCGGCCGATTGCGCCAAGCCCGATAATCCCTGCGGTTTTACCTTCCAGCTCAAACGCCTTTTTTGCCCCGCGGATTTCCCAGTTTCCTGCGCACATTTCCCGATGGGCTTCCATAAGATTTTTAGATAATGCGAACATCATTGCCACCGCATGTTCCGCTACGCTTCTGTTGTTTGCCCCCGGCGTGATGATGACCGGAATCCCCCGTTCTGTGGCTGCAGCCACATCTACAGAATCGTATCCTACGCCAGTGCGTCCGATGACTTTCAGATTGGGGCTGTTTGCAATGGCCTGTCCGTCGCATGTTGCAATACGCACAATCAGTGCGTCTGCGTCCTGCATAGCATCCAAATAATGATTGGGCTCCGGATCATCCGCCACATGGATATCGGCGATGTTTTCAAGCATGTTCATCCCTTCTTCGCATACTGCCTGAGTCATGACAAATTTCATATTACTTCATCCCTTTCTCTGCATTCTCTTTTAACACTTTTGCAAGAGCCTCTTCTCCTTCCGGGCACAGGTAGTTAAAAGGCTTTCTGCAGCTGCCCACCGGATAGCCCAGCATGGAAACAGCTTTTTTGACTACTGTGTTGGGGTTGCCATACTGGAAGACCGCCCGGAAGCTGGCAATAGATTCCTGCGCTTTTTCCGCTTCCTGGATTCTGCCTTCCTGGAATAAGTTATAGATAGAGGAAAGCACATGGGGATATACGTTGGAACAGCCTGCAATTCCTCCAGAACCGCCTTCTTTTAAGGAGGGAAGGATGAGGGAATCATTTCCGGACAACACATAAAACTTTTTATTTAATTCCTTTGTCTGTGCAATGTAGGCTTTCAGGTTTTCCCAGTCGCCGCTAGAATCTTTTGCGCCGATAATCAAATCAACGTCGGCGGCAAGCCGGGCGACAGTTTCAGGAAGCAGCTTATTGCCGGTGCGCGCGGGAATGTTGTAAAGGACAATTGGCGTATTTACATGCTTTGCGACCTCTGTGTAGTGCTCCTGCAGTTCTTTCTGGGAGGCAACGGCAAAGCTGGGAGTGATAATGGACAGTACATCTGCGCCAAGCTTTTCCGCCTCTTTGCTCATGCGGATGGTATCAGCGGTGGAGATGCATCCGGTGCCTGCATAAACCGGAACCCTGCCCTTTACCTGGTCAATGGTATGCTCTAATACTTCGCATTTCTCTTTTTCGCTTAAGATGTAACCCTCGCCATTGGTGCCAAAAGGGAAAATGCCGTGTACTTTGCCGTCAATCAGGCGGTCAATCTGTTTGCGGAGTTCCTCTGTATTAATGGTTTCATCCGGGTTCATTGGGGTTAGAATCGGCGTAATAATTCCTTTTAATTCTGTAGTTGCCATAGTTTTGTCTCCTTTATTTGTTGAAATTCGTGATTTTTTCTGCGATTCGAACTAATACGTCTTCTGTTCCGAAGCCACCTGATTTGGAAATTACCTGTTGTAGAAAACCTCTGTTTTCCAGTTCTGAGACTACCACTCCTGGTTCAATTTCACAGACAGGCCGGATCTGTGTGCAGCCGATCAGCTTCATATATCCCATCAGGGTATCCCCGCCTGTGGTAAGCACGGTAATATCCATGTGATTTCTTGCAAGGAAATCTGCAATCTGCCCGTGCGCTTCCGGGATCAGACGCCTTACGTCTGGCATGGAAATGCCATATTTTTTTCGGTAAGCCTCCATCGCTTCTTCGCCGCCCATGGAGTCTACGATCATTTGCGGATGCTTCCGGCAGGTTTCCAGTATGTACTGCAGAAATGCTTTGCCTGCCGATGTGTCATAATAACCTTTTTGCAGTTTTTGCTCTATGGTCAGGTGCTGGCGGGTAAATCCGTTTTTCTGCGCATAGATTAACTGTTGTTCTGTAATTCGGTTCAGGCTTCCGCATGCCACAAACAGCCCCTTGGTCTGTCGGCATTGATTGGGCGCGTTTCTGTGGAATGGAATTTTGGAGGCAAGGCTGTCCGCTAACGCCGCGCATCCGGCAATCAGTTTAAGCTGCCCGCGCTCTAACAGCTCTTCCACCCGCGCTTCCATATCTTCCTGATGGCGGATATCACAGATTACTGCCGAAGGATTGCTGCTGATACGGCTCAGGGGTTCATCTCCTCCGATGCACTGCAGGGACATCTGGCTCTCCTGGCGGATAATATCCGGAATATAAGACTGAGTGACAGGTTCAAAGGGATCTTGCCCGAATACGCTGTGTTCTAACAGTGTTTCTTTTATATAATGGAATCCGTTGATGGTCAGCCGATCCATTTTAGGATAGCCGGGAAGGAAATAAAGCGTTTTTTCCCTGTTTCCATCTGAAACTGCCTGCAGTTCGCTTCCGATATTTCCCCGCAGAGCAGAATCTGTCTTTTTAAAAATAATTTCAATATTTAGGCTTTTTGCCCATGCTGTAATTTCTTTTACGGTCTCATAAGCTGATTCCGGCGTCATTGGCCTTGTCTCTGAATCCACCACAAGCACTTCTGTCTGCGCGGCGATTTCAGCGGGACGCTCCGGTTTGCCGGTGAATACCTGTGTGGCAATTCCTCTGTTTACAAATTGAATGCCTGTGTCCAGCGCGCCGGTAAAATCATCTGCAATAATTAATAGCTTTACCATAATCTCCTCCTGCTATGTTTTCTTTGCAGCCAGCCTGATTGCGTAATCTATAGCATTTACAAGGCTTAATTCGTTGGATTCTCCCTTGCCTGCCAGATCGAATCCAGTTCCATGATCCACAGAAACCCGGATGATAGGAATTCCCAGAGTTATGTTGACTCCGGCTACGGCATCCCATTTCCTGAGGTTTTGGTTATAAACAAAGCCTTTTACTTTCAGAGGAATATGTCCCTGATCATGGTACATTGCAACCACAATGTCATACCATCCGCCGATTGCCTTGGAAAAAATGCTGTCCGGGGGCGTTGGTTTCTGTTCCGGGATGCAAATGCCTTCTGCCATTGCCGCTTCAATTGCCGGCTGAATTTCTGCTATTTCTTCTGTCCCGAACAATCCGTTTTCTCCGCAGTGAGGGTTCAGCCCTGCAACGCCGATTTTCGGTGCCGTAATGCCTAAATCCCTGCAGGCCCTGTCGGCAATCCGAATGACTTCCAGTACACGGTCTTTTTTTACTCGGTCGCAGGCTTCTCGCAGGGAAACATGGGTGGATACATGGACGACCCGTAGGTTCTCATGGGCCAGCATCATAGTATACTTATCAGTGTTTGTATATTTCGCATAAATTTCCGTATGTCCGGAATAATGATGTCCGGCCAGGTTGATGGCTTCTTTGTTCAGGGCGTTGGTTACGGTTGCGTCGATTTTCCCGGCCTGAGCCAGTTCTATCACTTTTTTCACATATTGAAACGCCGCTTCGCCGCACATTTCAGAAACTCGTCCGAACTTATGTTTTGTCTTGTCAACCAGCCCCATGTGGTATACATCAATCGTTCCGGCCGTAAAGGCCGCTTCCTGGATATTTTGTATGGCGTGTATGGAAATTTGCCCCTGTTTCCCGGCGATTCGGACCGCCTCTTCCATGCAGGCTGCATCCCCGATAACCACCGGCCGGCAGGTTTGGTACAGGTTTGCATTGGAAAGGGCTTTCGCCGTAAGTTCGGAACCGTTTCCTGCCGGATCTCCCATCGTAATTCCGATGATTGGCCGCTTCATGTTTTGCTCTCCTTTCTATCTTTCAGAGCCTTTATTTCAGCACCTTCTGGTAAATAGCTCTGATATCCTCAAGGCTCAGTTTTTTTCGGTTGTTTACCAAAAGCCGCTGCTGTCTGCTTCCTGCCTCAGCGAGAAAATCCAGATCTATTGGCCTGACCCCAAATTCCCCTAAATCTGTGGGAATCTCCGTCACTTTCACAATATCTGCAATTTGCTCAATGATATAGCGAGCCTTTTCCGAAGATGCTTGTTTTGACAATTCCGGATATACGTTGTCACATAATGCCGCAAGGCGCGTCTCACAGGCGTCTCTGTTAAATTCCATAACATGCGCAAATAAAATAGCGTTGGATACGCCGTGAGCAATATGGTATTTGCCGCCCAGAGGATAGGACAGAGCGTGCACGGCGGTGGTTCCGCTTCCGGCAATCGCCACTCCTCCGTAAAAAGCGCCTAAAAGCAAGCTGTTTTTTGCTTCCATATGCTCTGGATTCCGGTAGGCTTTTCGGATGTTCTGAAAAATCAGTTTTGCGGAAGCCAGAGCGTAGGTATCGGAAAAGGGGGTGGCCTTCCTTGAGGTATAGCATTCCACTGCATGGGCCAGCGCGTCCACTCCGGTTGCGGCTACAATTGATTTTGGAAGGCGTCGTATCATTTGGGGATCTAAAATTACATAATCCGGAATCATGTTTTCATTGACAATTCCCTGTTTAGACTGTTCTTCCGGGATTGCGACAATCGCGTTGCAGGTAGCTTCGGCTCCAGTTCCGCAGGTTGTGGGAATCATGACAGTGGGAATCTGCTTTTTTGCCAGCGCCGGATGGTGCAGGAGATCAGTTATGGCATAATCCGCATCCTTTAGCACGCTGCAAAGCTTGGCGGCATCCATTACGCTTCCGCCGCCGATTGCAATTATCAGGTCGCCAGAATAGTCTTTCACTTCTTTCATGATATTTTCCACATCCTGGTAAGAAGGTTCTGACGCAAGGGTGTCAAATACCTGATAAAGCGTTTTGGCATGTTCCAGGAGGTCTGTCAGAATCTCCAGAAGTCCTGCTGCGCGGACTCCCTGATCCGTGAATATAATGGCTTTTTTCGCGTTTTCTTTTTCAATGATATCCTTGATACGCGCAATACAACCTTCTCCGCCGAATACGCATGACGGGATTTTGATCTGATAGTTCATGTACCTCTCTCCTTTGTTTTATTTTAATACATTTATGATGCGTAAGATTATAATATCTGGTTTGTAATAGGGATTCAATTGAAGTCAATGAAAATAATGTTTTGTTTTAAAACAATATAATTAAAAATCGTTGTATTTTGAAACGTTAGAGTGTATAATAAAAGAAAAGAGGAAGGAAAACTGTCATGCAGAAAACAAAAATACTTGCAGTGGCCCCCTATGAAGGGATGTCCAATATTCTGACGGAACTTGCCCAGAAAAGAGATGATATTTCTTTGACGGTGCAGACGGGAGATCTGGATATCGGCAGGCAGATTGCGGTGCAGCTTGCCCATAAGAATTATGATGTAATTATCTCTCGGGGCGGAACGGCGGAACTGATTGAATCGGCCGTTGAGGTGCCTGTGATAGATATCTCCATTTCTGTGTATGACGTGCTCCGCAGCATTAAGCTTGCCGAGAATTACGGCGGAAAATTTGTGATCGCAGGTTTTTGCGGCATTACAAAATGCGCGGGGCTTTTGTGCGATCTGCTTCAATATGACATTGATATTATAACTTTTAAAAGCACGGATGATGCGCTGCCGCTTCTGCACCGGGCGCAGGAGGAAGGCTGCACGCTGGTTCTCTGCGACATGACAGGGGCAAAAGCGGCCAAGGAGCTTGGGATGAACTGTCATCTGATCCTTTCGGGAGCGGAAAGCATCGAAAATGCAATTAATGAAGCCGTAAAACTGGTGCGTTCTTCCAGCCATGTGCACAAACAGAAAGACTTATTTCAAACGCTTTTGACGGAGGAGGACAGGGAATTTCTAATCTATTCTCCGGCAGGCGCGCTTTGGTTTTCAAGTATTGCGGTAGATGAGATCCATATTTCTCTGATGGATTTTGTGGAGGATTCTTTAAGCATGCTTCGGAAGCATCCCAATCAGGCAGTGGCAAAGCAGATTCGGAACGACATCTATTATTTGTCCAGCCGTCATCTGTTTTATGAAGAACAGAAATATACGGCCGTTATCATCCGCAGACAGCCTGCGCTGACCAAAGCGGAGGATCTGGGAATCCAGGTGACTAATTATGCATCAGAAGAAGTCAATGACTTTCTGCATTTTTACAATGGAACAGAGAAACTGGGGAATTTGCCGAGAATTCTGAAGGAATACAGTAAAAGCCGTCTGCCGGTTCTGATTCTCGGCGAAACAGGAACCGGGAAGGACAGGGCGGCGGCTCTTATTTATGAACAGAGCAATTACCGCCGCGCTCCCATGTTTACCATTGACTGCGGACTTATGGGAGAACGCAAATGGCACCGGCTGTTAAATAGTGAAAACTCCCCGCTGAACGAGGTTGGAAGCGTGATTTACCTTAAAAATCCGGCCGCTCTTTCTGCGGAACAGCTTGACAGCTTGTTTACCTATGTCGTCCAGACAAGGCTTCCCTCCAGAAACCGCTTGATTGTATCCCTGATTGAAAATGGAAGCAACGGCTCTTCCGCCCGGATTGTGCGGCAGTTTATGGAGAATCAGCTGTCCTGCCTGACGCTTGCGCTTTTGCCGTTGCGGGAAAGACTGAAGGAGTTTCCGGGCATTACGGCCCTTTATATTCACCGTTTTAACATTGCCTTTGGAAAACAGATCATCGGTCTGGACGTGGAGGCTATGGAGCAGATGACAGCTTACCGCTGGCCAAATAATTTGGATCAGCTTCAGCATGTGCTAAAGGAACTTGTAACCATTACAGAAACTCCGTATATTTCCAGCGGCGACGTTACAGCAATCCTTCAGCAGGAACCAGGATTCGGCGCTGCTTCTGCCGGGGAATTTGACTTATCCGGAACTCTGGATGAAATTAATTATCGGATTATCCGTCAGGCGTTGGCAGAGGAACAGGGGAATAAAGAAAAAACAGCCAAAAGACTTGGAATTAGCAGGAGTACGCTTTGGAGAATCCTTAAAAATCATACATTCTAATTCAGAGGAAATGAATTTTCAAACACACTCTGTAGTACTAGCATACCTTGGTTTGGTTGTGGTATAATATCAAAAACAAAGATTGCGAAAAAGGAGGTATTCCTGTGAGTCATTACAATACAATCAATGAAGTTCTGGTAAAACTTTTCAATGAAATTATGGATATCGAAGAAAAAGCGATTATCACAGAAGAGTTCAAGGATATCTCCAATAATGACATGCATGTGATAGAAGCGATTGGGAAAGGGGAGGCCCAAAGCATGTCGGCCGTGGCAAAGCTGCTGTCGGTGACGGTGGGGACTTTGACGATTGCTATTAATAATCTTGTGAAAAAAGGGTATGTGAACCGGGTGCGCAGCAAGGAGGACCGGCGGGTGGTTTTGATTTCCCTTTCGGTGAAAGGGAAAAAAGCCTATGACCATCATAAGGAATTCCATGACGAAATGGTGCAGGCAACCCTGAAGGGAATGAATGGGGAGCAGGTGGAAGTCCTTGTGCAGGCATTGCAGAATTTGAGCGGGTTTTTCCGGGAGTATGGGAGATAAAAAGATGAAATTCTTGTTGACCTACGCTATATATAGAATATGATAATACAACAAGGTACAGAGAAAAGGGAATTTTATAATGTCAACTATTGATATTACAACAGCAAAAAAGGATTTTTATAATCTGGTAGAAAATGTAAATCTTTACAGTGAACCTGCATTGATTGTTGGGAAAAGAGGCAATGCGGTTCTGCTATCAGAGGACGATTGGAATGCAATACAGGAAACGTTATATTTGAATTCCATAGAAGGCATGGCAGAATCCATTCTTAATGGGGCAAAAACACCTGTGGAAGATTGCATTTCGGAAGATATGGTGGAATGGTAAGTGTTTAAAATTATTTACGAAAAACAGGCGGTCAAAGATTTGGAAAAATTAAAGGCGCGAATTTTTCATAAAAGCTAAAAAACTGGCAGATATTATCAGAGAAAATCCATATCAGAGGCCGCCAAGATATGAAAAATCGGTTGGAAATCTGGAAGGATTATATTCCAGAAGAATTAATATTCAGCATCGTTTTGTATATCAGATTAATAAAATTACGAAAGAGAGAACAATGCATTGGTTTCAGAACAATTAAAATTATACTGGCGTTCCAAATTTAATCTTATAATTATGTTTCTTTCCATTCTGGGAATTCTTCCGGGCCTTTGGAGGGATTACTCTGAAAAGCAGGAATTTGTACAGGCATTAGGCAGGGCCGCAACGGATTCTGATATAGAATATTTGACGATGATGAAAGAAAGTTTCACCGGGCTGTATTCTTTTGAGCGGCTGTTTTTTCTGAATATTGCTTTTTTTATGTTGTTCTGGATGATTTTAATGATTGGCATGGGGCTGAATATCGGCGGTCAGACGTACTCTGCGCTGCAGTCAGGGTACGGTAATTTTATTATGACCCGAATGAACTATAAGGATTACATAAAGAAAACCTTGCTGGCTCAGATCATATATCTGTTTACTTTTTGCTGTTTGCTTTTTCTGATTGTATTTGCCGTTATGCTGCTTTGGGGCGGCGGAGGATTTCAGGTTCCGTATGTCTCTTCGCTGCGGGAAGCGGGGCAGGAATATGGGCCGGTTACAGATATCAGCATTGGCCGGTATCTTTTCACCCTTCTGGGCCTGGTTTTGTATTCTGTGCTGTGCATGATTCCCCTGGCGCTTATTTCATCCCTCAGCTTTGTTTTTCTCAAGAATAAATATATCATACAATTTTTGCCTGTTTTGATACTGATGGGAGGCTATATGCTTGGATTCCAGCTGGGTAACATAAACCAAACCATGAGTGACATTATGCGCCACTTTATGTTCGAACATGCACTGACGAATCTGACGGCCCTCAGTTCACCGAATATAGTCCCGGTAGGGGGTTCTTCCATGGGAGCTGTTGTGTATGTGATTTTCTATCCCCTTCTGCTGATCGCCGTGTCATTTATTTTATACCGAAAAAATGTCAGACGCTTCGGGGAAAATTATCTGTTATGAAAATGTTTAAAACAATGAAAAGTAAAATAAAACTATTTCTGTGTATTCTGCTGTTCCATGTGATTGTTGGAAATGATACGGATAACCCGCTTCTGATGTTCGAGTTTTTGATGCAGGGAACAACCATTAATTCGGCGGACCAAAGAATGGAATTTATGCTGTATCATTACATATTGAATGTGGGATTTGTGATTTTACTTCTGGGGTCGGTTCTGCAGGCTGTTTCTCAGGCGGTTGAAATGAGAGACTACATTATCACCCGCTGCGGAAAACGTAAGTTTAAACTGGTGCTGCTGAAGTCAGCGTTCAAAGAGATTTTTGCCATATTGGCAGCCAGGCAGATCATTTATACTGTTTATTTTGTATACACGGGAAAATTTACGAAGTTCTACTTTTATGATATGGCTTCAACGTTTCTTACGCTTTTGATATTTGCCCAGGGGTTTATCCTGTTAAAATTATTTGGAGCGAAAGACAAAGTGCCTGTATTTATCATTGCCGCATTAAACATGATTAGCCAGATGTTATCTTATGAGCATCCTGCGTTTTCTGCAGTTGTGATTGCATCCTGCCAGTGGCAGCTTTACTGGGTAAGAAACATCCTTGCAAAAGCGGCTGTGATTCTTGCCCTCGGCATTATGATATATCTGCAAAAGGATTTTGACAGAATGTTAGGAGTTAAAAACGGATGATAAAATTAAATGCGGTAACGAAAAAATTAAAAAACAGAAAAGTTCTTGACGAGATATCCGTAACCTTTGAGGAAGGAAAGCTCTATTTGCTTCGGGGGCACAACGGTTCCGGAAAAACCATGCTTTTGAGACTGCTGTGTGATTTGATTGCGCCCACCGGCGGCACCGTTGAAAAACCAGAGTACACATATGGAGTTATGATTGAAACGCCTAATTTTGCTCTTCATGACACTGCAAGGCAGAATTTGAAATTTCTCGCTTCCATTCGGAAAAAAATCGGAATGAAGGACATTGAGAAAAGCCTGGAGGAAGTGCATTTACTGGATGAAATTGACAATAAGGTGAAGAATTATTCCCTGGGAATGAAACAGCGGCTTGGATTTTGTCAGGCAGTTATGGAAAATCCGGAGGTTTTACTCTTAGACGAGCCTTTTAATGCGTTGGATGAGGAGCATTTTCATTTGATGCTGCAGCGTATCTTAGAGATGAAGCAGGATAAGATTATCGTCATTGCGGCCCATGGATTTGATACGGAAAAATACCCTGTGTTTGATCAGGTGATTACGTTGAATAATGGGAAAATATGTTAGCGCTGCAGCAAATGTTTTATATTTGGATACGGACAGAACTGCCGGATTGCCCTTTGGCACACAAACCGGGCAGTTCCTGTGTATCGAAATCAAACACACTCCAGAGAAAGGGCTGTTTATCGCTGTATTATACAGTTCAGACAGCGATATGCAAAACAATGGTGGCGATTTTAAAGTAAATCAAAATAGAGCAGATATCCACAATGGTGGAAATCAAAGGGGCAGCCATCAGCGCCGGGTCCAGATGGATATGTTCTGCAATCAGCGGCAGGCTGCAGCCGATAAATTTCGACAGAATCACAATGGCGATTAATGCCAGGGCAATCACAACAGCCATCTGTAAATCTCCGTATTGAATATAAATCCGCAGTCCGTTTACAACGGCCAGAACCGTACTTACCAAAAGGGCAATACGGAATTCTTTAAAAATTACTTTAATAATATCTTTAAATTTGATTTCATCCAGCGCCAGTCCCCGGATCATTAAGGTAGAACTCTGGGAGCCGCAGTTTCCGCCGGTCCCGGTAAGCATGGGGATAAAGGAAACCAGAAGTGGATAAAGTTTAAAAGATTCCTGGTAATGGGTGATAATGGAGCCGCTGACTGTGGCGGATAACATCAAAAACAGCAGCCAGGCAATCCTGCTTTTTGCATGGGAAAAAGCAGAGGTATTGAAATAATTGTCTTCCGTGGGGGTCATAGCGGCCATTTTGGTAATATCTTCGGTATTTTCTTCCTGCATAACGTCCATGGCGTCGTCGAAAGTGACGATTCCCACCAGACGTTCTTCCCGGTCCACCACCGGAATTGCCAGAAAATCGTATTTGTTAAATACTTTTGCAACTTCTTCTTTATCCTCATGGGTATCTACAGAAATCACATTTGTTTCCATGATATCTTCAATCTGCATGGAGTCTTCTGCCATCAGCAGGTCTTTTACCGATACCATGCCGATCAGTTTCCGGTGTTCTGTCACGTAGCAGGTGTAGACCGTTTCCTTGTTGACGGCAGTATGGCGGATACGGCTGATGGCTGCGCCTACAGTCATTTCTTTTTTAATATTGACGTATTCAATGGTCATCAGGCTGCCAGCGCTGTCTTTTGGGTAGTTCAGCACCTGATTGATCATTTTTCTGGTTTCTTCGTCGGTATTGCGGAGAATTCTGGCCACTACATTTGCAGGCATTTCCTCTATCATATCTACGGTGTCGTCCAGGAAAATATCATCCATTACGGCACGCAGCTCCCGGTCGGTTAAAGTGTTAATCAGAGTTTTTTGCATTTCGCGGCTCATATAGGAAAAACTGTCTGCCGCTTCCTCTTTGGGAAGCAGGCGGTAGAGCAGAGGAATTTCCTTTTTGTCCATCTCATCGAAAAGAAGGGCGATATCGGCAGAGTTCAGATTGTTCAGCATCTGTCTGAGCAGGGAATACTTTCGATGTTCTAACAGTTCTTCGGCTAAGCGGTGGATTTCTTCGATTTCCATGTCAGTGAAGTCTAAGTCGTCCAGATTGATGTTGTTTGTGGTTCCCATGGGTATCCCTCCTTTTGATTTTGATTGTAAATTTTTCTTGTGGTCAGAAGCGTTGGGGCTCCTCCCGGGAGGTAGCGAAAAGAGAGTGGGGCGGTGTTGTCCCGGGTTCTTTTTCGTGGTCAGAAGCGTTGGGGCTCCTCCCGGGAGGTAGCGAAAAGAGAGTGGGGCGGTATTGTTCCGGGTTCTTTTTCGTGGTCAGAAGCATCAGGGCTCCTCCCGGAGTGAAACGAAGAGAGAGTGGAACGATATTGTTCCGGGTCCCTCCTCATGCTCAATCCTCATGCTCAATCCTCATGTTCAATCATATCATATACTTATTTGATTGTCATTGGGTTATTTTGCATAAAGGGGGCGGGGCGGACATATGATGAAAGGAATATACCGCGGGAAGGGCATTTTGGTATGGGGAAAAATTTTTTTGGTGAGAAATTCAGGTTGCGGAAAGAGAATCTAAAAAACAGAATTTTGTTGGTGATACTTGCCATATTGATGTGCCTGCAGGCGGGATGCGGAGGCGGCCAGGGAAGCAGGGAAGATTTTTCTACATATATGAATCAGATTTTCCGGGCGGAGGTTACGGCAAGTACGCTGAATATGCATTATAATCTGGCCCACCCGGAACAGTATGGGATTCAGGATTACAAAGTTACATACGGCAAAATATCTGCCCGGGAAGAAAATGAAACATCCGTGATTCTGGAAAACTGGAAAGAAAATCTAAAGAAATTCAATAAAAAGGATCTGACGGTTTCTCAGCAGATGACCTATGATATTATGATGGATTATATTGAAAAAGAAATTCCGGCAGGAAAATTTTATCTGCATGAAGAAATTTTAAGGCCATCTACAGGCTTTCAGTCGCAGCTTCCGGTGCTGTTGGCAGAATATGTCTTTTATGACGCAAGGGATATTGAAGATTATCTGAAGCTTTTGTCCGCTACGCCGGAATTGTTTGCACAGATTATGGAAGTGGAGAAAAAAAAGGCAGAACTGGGGCTGTTTATGGCGGATTTTGCGGTGGATGATATTATAGCGCAGTGCAGCAATTTTGTGGAACATCCGGAAAGCAATTATCTATTGTCTACCTTCGATGACCGTGTGGATGAAGCTGGGTTTTTGACGCCGGAACAGGCAGAGCAGTATAAAGTCAGCAACAGGCAGATTGTGACTGGAGAGTTGATTCCGGCATATCAGCGGCTTTCTGAGGAATTATCCGCACTGAAAGGCTCTGGAAAAAATTCCGGAGGTCTGTGCGGCCTGCCGGGAGGAAAAGAATATTATGAATATCTGGTTCAGGAAACCACCGGATCTGATTTATCGGTGGAGGAAATGCAGGCGCAGGTGACAGCGCAGCGGAAACAGGATCTGGAAAATCTGGCAAAAATTGCAAAGGAATACCCGGATGTGGGTCAAAAATGTGCAAATTATCAGCTTCCCACCGAGGAACCGGAACTGATTTTACAGGATTTGCAAAATAAAATGCAGAAAGATTTTCCATCGCCGCCTGCAGTTTCTTTTTCAGTGAAGGAGGTGCATCCCTCTCTGGAAGAATATATGGCGCCAGCTTTTTATCTGACTCCTCCGATAGATGATATTTCCCATAATTGCATTTACATCAATAAGTCGAAGGGCGATAAAAAAATGGAGCTTTATACTACTCTGGCCCATGAAGGATTTCCGGGACATCTTTATCAGAATGTTATGGAACGAAGCTGCGGGTTGGAACCCATCCGAAGCCTGTTCGGCAGCAGCGGTTATGCGGAAGGGTGGGCAACTTATGTGGAAATGCAGTCTTTTTATTATGCGGACGTGGATAAAGAGGTGGCTGCTTTTCTGCAGAAAAACCAGTCTGCACTGCTGAGCCTGTATGCAAGCGCAGATTTGGGCATTCATCATGACGGTTGGACACTGAGAGATACGATAGATTTTTTTGCCTCCTACCAGATTACAGATAAACAAGTGATTCAGAACATCTATCAATTAATTGTGGAGGAGCCTGCCCATTATTTGAAATATTACGTGGGGTATCTGGAATTTTTGAATTTAAGGCAGTATGCGGTGGAAAAGTATGGAGAACGTTACAGTGACTATCAATTTCACAGTGCGCTGATGAAAATGGGAACGGCGCCCTTTTCTATTCTGAAAAAATATTTGCCGGAGTTTTATGAAGGGTGAAGGATATTACCGGTATGGGGGTATGCGATATTTAACCGCCGGAGTAATAGTTTCGAATTCAGCATTTTTAACAATGATACTGTATACGGGGTTTTATTGTTCAACAAAATAATCAGTATGGGAAGCCATATTGTATTCTAACGGCTTTAGAATTGTTTGAGTATATCACTGATTTCTTCCCGGAGTTCATTCAGGCATTTTTTTGAATAAACGGTTACCGGCTTGAGACAGACAGAGCCGTCTTTTTCAAAAATATCCAGTTTGTCGCCCTCTGACAGACCGAGTTTTGCAATGATTTCGTTGGGAATTGTGATCTGGGAATTTTTGGCGTAATTCTGCTAATTATAGAGTTAAGGACAGTTCAATTTGATTTACGGGATCTGCCAGAGTCTTAATCTGAACTCCGGCAATGATCCTTTTGACTTTTTTCCCATTTAATTATGACTTTTTTCCCCCAGTGTGCAAGACCCACATAATATACGGTACCCTGCATGCCGGTATCATACTTTTTGCCTTTTATTTGTGCAATGGCCTCCTGCGCCAGTTTTTCCAGACTTTGCTTTTCATGTTCGGCATACTTGAATTCCAGGATTATGTGGGGAAAACCAGGATTTTTTGCAGCAAGCCGGATATCGCTTCTGCCAGTGCCATGTTCCCGATTACTGTCTATGTGATAGTAAGGATGCATAAAAGCACACATACCCAGCATCATCATATGACAGCTGTTTTCATCTTTCAAGTCATGGTAAGAGGGTAAATGTAAGAAAATCCACTGATATTCCGCAGCAAATTCTTCCATAGCTTCTGTGCGCAGATACCGCAGCATCGAGGATAGGTGATTTTCGTCTGTCTGCAGATAAAATGCTGTTAATTCCTGATATGCTTTCCACACCTCATAATTTGGAATACGCAGTTTATAAAAATTATCTTCCAGTTCTTCCTGAATAGTCACCATTCCGGCATTGATAAAGAGCCCCCAGAGAGAAGAATCACTGGGATTTTCATAGTAGGGAGTGGATAATTCAGCGTGGACATTTACCGTTCCTGTCTTTATTAAAGTGTCGTATTTTTGAAAGAAAAATTCTTTTCTTTGTGCAAGCGCCTGCTTAATCATAGTATTTTCACCGGTATTTACCCAGTAAGGCTCCAGTTTTTTTCTGGCGGCATAACAGGTGATGGACCATGGATTATACACTTCCGTATTTCCGAACAGGTATCCGTCATACATGTGCTTCACTTCATTTGAAAATTCTGCATTGCAATAATTCAGTAAATTTTGCGTCTCGGTTTCTGAAAAACCGAAACAATCCGTATATTCCGGATCTTTTACAGTGCAGACAATCAGATGATTCAGCCCGGAAAAAATATTTTCTTTTGCGGCTCTTTGAATTCCGGTCAGCATGGCTTTCTCCAGGGCCGGGTTGCCTTTCAGTGCGGAACTGAGCATATTGGCAAGAAGTCCCCGTACTTTATGGTAATAGCCGCCGGAGTTGGCGGAAATAAAGGGAGTGTCGTATTCATCCAGAAGAAAATATACTTTTTTCCCATAAAAAATTTCTAATATCTGACATAGTTCTGTAATGGCATGGCTGAGACAGTTCTTTTTCTGAATACTGTCCCCTGTCTGACATAAGCATTCGTAAATCTGATGGAATGCTTTTTTCTTTATATCCGGCAAAGATTCTTCCTGGGTAAGAAAAAGAAATTTTTCAAATTCTTCTTTTATGACAAGTTCCAGCTGGTAAAACAGTTCTTCGGCAGTATCGCCTTTTACGTTAAGGAAAGAAAGAAAAATTACCGGATGGCTGTTTAATTCCTGCATAACATAGCTATCACTGATTTTCGTGTCCGTAAACAGAGAGCGGGAATTTTTTGTACAGTCTAAAAATTCTGCCAACATAGACATGTTCAGTGTTTTTCCGAAACGCCTGGGCCTGGTGACCAGGGTAACCTGATACCAGGATTCTAAAAATTCTTCTATCATTTGTGTTTTATCCACATAGTAAGCATTTTGCTCCCGCAGGCTGCGAAAATCCTGTATGCCAATTGCAAGTTTTCTGTTTTCCCTCATAGTTTTACCATTCCCTTTCATGAATCCTCCAGTAATTTTCCATAGATTTCCCGCTTGGAAACGCCCCGGTCTTTTGCCACCAGCTTCATGGCTTCTTTTCTGGAAATGCCCTGGCTTTCATAATGATTCATGTGTTCCTCCAACGTCAGGGCATTCCAGTTTTCCTGCTGTTCTTTTTGGAGTTCCTGGAAGCTCCTGCCCTGGATGACCAGCACGAATTCGCCCCGGGGCGCTTCTTTTTGATAATAGGAAATTGCGCCGGAAATGGTGGAAATAAAAACAGTTTCATATTTCTTGGTAAGCTCCCGGCAGATGGTAATGCTGCGATTGCCCAAGGTTTTGTACAATTCTTCCAAAGTTTTCAGCAGGTGGTGGGGAGCTTCGTAGAGAATTATGGTGCGGGTTTCCTGCTTCAGCGAAGCAAGTATCTGTTCACGTTCTTTTTTCTCACGGGGCAGAAAGGCTTCGAATGCAAAACGTCTGGCAGGAAGGCTGGACATGGATAACGCGGTGATGCATGCGGCCGGGCCAGGCAGGGAGGTGACGCTGATGCCGGATTCCTGACAAATGCGTACTAATTCTTCTCCGGGATCTGAAATGCCCGGAGTTCCTGCGTCTGTGATCAATGCCACGTTCTGGCCTTTCAGTATTTTTTCCGCAAGCTGATATGCTTTTTCAATTTTGTTGTACTCATGGTAGCTTGTCATGGGGGTTTTGATATCAAAATGATTCAGCAGTTTGAGGGAATTGCGGGTGTCTTCCGCGGCGATTAAATCCACTTCTTTGAGAACACGGAGAACTCTTAAAGTAATGTCTTCAAGATTGCCAATGGGAGTGGCGCACAGATATAATTTGCCCTGCATAGTGTGTTCCTTTCTTAATATATATGGGGAATTTTTATCTTTTTGAAATTACTTTTGGGTAATTTGATTTTAGCATAGCTAAAATCTTTTATCAATAGTGGGATTTGCAAATTCAGCTTTGCGGATATGGCGTCTTAAAATATAGGTCTTATCTTTATCTAAAATTTTCAAGGTGTCTTTTCTGCAACTTTAGAATTCAATTCTGGCATTTTAGCGACGGCAGATTCTAAAGATGAGACTGGAACAGAAAGTGCCAGAAGTAGATCCTAAAGAATCATTAAAACGATTAAATAATTCTATATTGATCCTTTATAAACAAATGGAGCTGTCGCATTAAGAAGTAAACATGCAAGAGACAATATTTTGTAAATATAGATTATACCATATCTTGTAGTTGTATTTCTTAATGCATCAGCCCCATGTAGTTCATTATTTTCTGATCTTTATAGATTTTACTTTGCTATAGCTTCCATAATATTTTTTGCTTTTTACAATTTTGTAGGCACGGATTTTATAAAAATAAGTCCTGCCTCTGGAAAGCTTAGTGTTTTTAAAACTTGTAATTCTATTTTTGGATATTGTTTTCACTTTTTTATATCCAGTATTTTTATTTAAGGAGCGGTAAACTTCATATCCAGTAACGCTTCTGTCTTTTTTCCATTTTAGTGTGACAGTCCGTCGGCTGCTGTTGCTTCCTTTTGTAATGGATACTTTTTTTGGAACAATCTTAAAAGAAACTTTTTTTATTCCGATGTAATTTCCCTTACCTGTAATGACAATGTCAGCTTTTCCGATTTTTTTATTATTCTGATACGAAAGGCTATAATCTGTCCCATTTTTTAAAGATATATCGTGATATGTAACGGTGACAGAGGGACGAATCTCTTTCCCAGTGTAGGCTTTACTTCCTGGGGAGGATACAAAAGTGTCTGCAAGAGAGGTCTTTGTATTAATTTTCAGACGATAGGTTCCGGTGGAATCATAGGATGCTCCATAATAATAACCTGTTACTTTAACATAATAAGTTCCAGCAGATAATGTTACCGTGTGTTCATCTTCACGGTATCCTGCATTTGCATTCCATTCGTTATGATCTGTATGCCAAATCTCTTCTCCTGCATTATCATATAAAATTAAGGTATAATATTTCATATAAGAAGTCATAACTATTTTAATACTCCCTTCGCTGAATAAGGAAAATTTCAAGATATCATAATGGTCATCAATGGCTATCTGACCTTTCACTGTAGTATTTGTTTGAATGGTGCAAGCTTCCGCAAAGTCGTTATTTGGTTCTTTATAATTGATGTCTGCATTTGTATAGTTTGTGGTAAAGGTATAGTTTCCGGTATCAAACCGGCGATATTTTCCTTCTCCACTAATTTTAAGATAATAATTTCCTCCTGCCAAATCCAAGGTATATTCATTGATTTTATATTTCAGATTCTGGTTCCATTCATGATGTTCACTTTTCCAAATTTCTCTTCCGGCGCTATCATACAGATAGATACTGTTATACGCCAGATAAAACGTCACTGTCAAATTCATTCTCCCGGCTTTTGCCAGGGAAAATTTATAAACATCATAATCGTCATTTTCAGCAATCTGACCTTTTACCGTTCCATTTGCAGATATTACTGATGCTTGGCTGAAATCATTATTTGATTCCGGAAAGCTTTCCTGTGCACTTACAAACTTTGTCCCCGCTGAGTAGGTTCCAGTAGCCATATGGTTATATCGTCCACGGCCATTAACTTTCAAATAATAGGTACCATTTATCAAATCTACCTCTTTTGTAATTTCTGAATATTTTAAATTCTCATTCCATTCATGATGTTCGCTTTTCCAGATTTCACTTCCATCGTTTCCGTAAATGTAAAGGCTGCAATATCTCATATAAAAAGTCAGATTTAATGTTATTCGTCCTGATTCTGTCAGAGTGAATTTGTAAATCTGCTCTTCTGTTGTTTCTGTAATACTTCCATTGAAGGCATTTCCCATGGTTATCGGAATAGCTGTGCTGAAATCTCCGTCATCAGCTTTCACAGAGGTTTCCGGCAAAAATTCTTCTTTTGAGAATACCGTCTCTGTGAAGATTTGTTCCATTTGTTCTGTTTTTGCTGTTTCTGTTTGTATAGAGGGTATAATATTTTCTTCTGCCTGGACAGTATTGCAAAAGCTTCCGACTGTCAGGGTTATTGCTGTAAGTATTGCTGTTATTTTTTGCTTCATAAATGTTCTCCTTTGTCCTGATTATAAAATTTTCTTATTTTATTTGAATGGTCAATGGTTTTTTCTTACCGCTTCCATCGGTGGCTTTGGCAGTAATCTTTACTTTTTTTCCTTTTCCGGCTTGGTAAGACTGAACTTTGCCAGAACTGTTTACTTTGGCATATTTTGTATTGCTACTTTCCCATTTTAATTTCCGGTTAGCACCCTTGGAAGCGGTAACGATTGCCTTCAGCTTTATAGATTTTCCTGCTTTTACAGATTTTTTTCCAGAAATTGCAACTTTTTTTACAATTCCTTTCATAGAAGTTATTTTATACGTTGCTCTTTTTCTGCTTCCATCTTGAGTTACGGCTGTAATTTTTACAGATTTTCCACCGGAATCTTTTTTCATTGTGACAATGCCTGACTGATTCACTGTGGCAATTTTTTTATTGCTGGAACTCCATTTCACAGACTGATTGGAAGCGTCTTTCGGCTTCATCTGTATGGATAATTTTATTTTTTTCCGGCCGCAATTTTTTTGGAGATTCCTTTGATAGAAAGGCTTTCTATCTTTGCCTCATGAATGGATTCTAAATCATAAGGATTGATGGAATACAGCACAGGAGACGATTTATCTGTTACATACCACCGAACGAGGCCATTGGCAAAAGAAACTGGCTTACATTCTGACAGGGGCATGCTACATGATACAATTTTTGAGGTAAGATTGGCGTTTCCGTCCAGAGTTACTTTCTCGTAGTCACTTTTTTCACCTTCGACCACCCAGAAAAGATTTTGGTGGTTTTTCCATTCATCTTTGCATTTTTATAAGTACGGATTCTCACATAATATTTTTTTCTGGCTTTTAATTTTGTGATTGATTTGAATGTGATGCTGTTCTTTTTCAGCGTCAGGGTTTTTGTATTCTGTTTGGTGAATTTACTGCTGGTGGAATACTGAAGCTGGTAACCGGTGGTTTGGGTTTGCTGTTTTTTCCATTTCACTATAAAACTCTTTTTTTTCGGGGTTATTCTGGAAATAGAAGTAGTTTTAGGCCTGATTGTAAAAGTTTTTGTAATGGTTCCAGTGTAATTGCCCTGCCCTGTAATCGCTGCAGCCGCTTTGCCGACTTTTTTATTATCCTTATACTCCACAATAAAATTTTTTTCTTCTTTCAGCGTTTTTCCACAGTCTTTGACTGTTACAGACGGTCTCAATAATTGTCCTGTGTATGTCTGATCCGGAATCTTTCCCACGAAAGCCCCATGGATTGGCCTGGCTTTGATCTGAAATGAGCATTCTTTTATCCCTGAGAACATTCCGATTCCTTTTATTGTTATTTTCCCTGTTCCGGCATTAACATTGTCAGAATATCCAACAATGAAATCCTTTCCATTTTCTAATTCAGCCCCCTCTAGCCTGACTGTCACCGCAGGCTGTTTACTGCTGCCGTCATAAATAACGGAAGAAAATGATAATCGTATCTCTGCCTTTTCCAGATTCCGTTCCCCATTTTCTGTCTTATTATTTTTAGTATTGTTCCCATTGCTATTCTCATTACTTTTTTCATTCGTTTTTTTCCAACGGGCATACAATGTATGGGTTTTTTCTGCAGACACTATGGTATCATCTGTTATTTCATCACCGGAATCTGTATGCCAGCCAAGAAAATCATATCCTTTCCGAACAGGAGTTGGCAAAGAACGGTACCTGTCATTTGGAATTACTGGTTTCTTCTCTAAATCCACCTTCCCTCCATCTGCATCAAACATACAATATACAGTTTGCCTGAATTTATCGCTTATTTCTCTTTCTTCTGTTAGTTTCTGTACATAAGAGCCTTCTTCTCCATATATGAACTCCAGGCCGGCTCGGTTAAATGTGGGTAAAGAAGATTTATCATTAGTCTCAATAAAGTTCAAACTTGCTGGCAGCACAATAGAATGCAGGTTTTCACAGAAAGAAAAAACACCTGCGCCCAATTCCGTTATCCCCTCTGGAATTATTACATTCTTAAGTTTTCTGCATTGCAGGAACGCTCCTGCTTCAATTGTCCGGACGCTTACAGGAATCGTGACATGTTCCAGATATTTTTGTTCCAGAAAAGCATTTATCAAAATGGCCGTTACGCCCTCTGGTATTTCATATTCTGTGTTTGTTAAAGCCGGGGGATAATATACAAGCTTACTTCCATCTTTGGAATACACCACTTTGTCTATTAGTTTATATTTGCTATTCGTCTCTGAAAATTGTATGTTTGTCAAATTTGCACATCCCTCAAATTGCAGGAAATACTCTCCTTTGTCTCCATAAAACTCCCAACTGTCAGGCAGATATATCGTTTGTAGATTTATACATTCATAAAATGTATTTCCCAATATCCCACTACCGGAAGCAACACTGATGCTTCCCTTTCCAATGGAAACATTTTTCAAGGAAGAACAATTTCCAAATACCATTCCCTGCAATTTACAATTTTCTCCGAGCAATACTTTTTCTAATACGGTACATTCTTTAAATGCATACTGGTACAATTCACAATTATCAGGTATTTTGATGTGTTTTAAATTTTCGCAGGAAGAAAAACTTCTTTCTCCTACTATTTCAAGTCCATCTGGTAGGTAAAGTTCTGAAATATTTGTAGAATAAAATGCTTCTGAATTTATCTTTTTCAATGATTTTCCCCACTGAATATCAGATACTGCAGACCCTGAGAATGCCTCCACTCCAATGATTTCCACTCCATCAGGAATGATAATTGACTTTAGGTTCTTACAATTACCAAAAGCCTTATTTCCGATGTTTCTTACAGTTTCTGCCATTTCAATAGACTTTAGATTTTCACAATAATCATATTCTGTTTTAAAACTTCCTCCCCAGAATGTGTATGCTCCCACATAAGTGATACCTTTTTCGATTTGTACCTTAACGATGTTCAAACCGTATCCTCTTTCTATCCATGGTGCAATCTCCCCTTTTGTGTGGGGCTTGTAATCATCCATAGGGCCAGAACCATAAATGCGTAAAACACCTGTAGACAGATCCAACTCATAATTTATTTCCTTACCGCACGTTCCACTAACTATATGCTCTGTTTCTGCCGCTGAAACAGAACTAGAAATAAAAACTGTACCTCCGAATACTACACAGATTAATAATCCTAAAAATAATATTCTTTTCTTGATTTTCATACAAATTCTCCTCTCTGTCCAGATTTTTGATTATTTTCTCGTAGTCACTTTTTTCACCTTCGACCACCCGGAAAAGATTTTGGTGGTTTTTCCATTCATCTTTGCATTTTTATAAGTACGGATTCTCACATAATATTTTTTTCTGGCTTTTAATTTTGTGATTGATTTGAATGTGATGCTGTTCTTTTTCAGCGTCAGGGTTTTTGTATTCTGTTTGGTGAATTTACTGCTGGTGGAATACTGAAGCTGGTAACCGGTGGTTTGGGTTTGCTGTTTTTTCCATTTCACTATAAAACTCTTTTTTTTCGGGGTTATTCTGGAAATAGAAGTAGTTTTAGGCCTGATTGTAAAAGTTTTTGTAATGGTTCCAGTGTAATTGCCCTGCCCTGTAATCGCTGCAGCCGCTTTGCCGACTTTTTTATTATCCTTATACTCCACAATAAAATTTTTTTCTTCTTTCAGCGTTTTTCCACAGTCTTTGACTGTTACAGACGGTCTCAATAATTGTCCTGTGTATGTCTGATCCGGAATCTTTCCCACGAAAGCCCCATGGATTGGCCTGGCTTTGATCTGAAATGAGCATTCTTTTATCCCTGAGAACATTCCGATTCCTTTTATTGTTATTTTCCCTGTTCCGGCATTAACATTGTCAGAATATCCAACAATGAAATCCTTTCCGTTTTCTAATTCGGCCCCCTCTAACCTGACTGTCACCGCAGGCTGTTTACTGCTGCCGTCATAAATAACGGAAGAAAATGATAATCGTATCTCTGCTTTTTCCAGATTCCTTTCCACATTTTCTGTCTTATTATTTTCAGTATTGTTCCCATTGCTATTCTCATTACTTTCTTCATTCGTTTTTTTCCAACGGGCATACAATGTATGAGTTTTTTCTGCGGACACTATGGTATCATCTGTTATTTCATCACCGGAATCTGTATGCCAGCCAAGAAAATCATATCCTTCCCGAACAGGAGTTGGCAAAGAACGGTACCTGTCATTTGGAATTACTGGCTTCTTCTCTAAATCCACCTTCCCTCCATCTGCATCAAACATACAATATACGGTTTGCCTGAATTTATCGCTTATTTCTCTTTCTTCTGTTAGTTTCTGTACATAAGAGCCTTCTTCTCCATATATAAATTCCAAGCCTGCGCCATTAAATGTGGCTGTAGCGTTTTTATAATTTGTGTCAATAGAGCTTAAACTTAAGGGAAGTACAATAGAATGCAGGTTTTTACATGAAGCAAATATACCTGCTCCCAATTCTTTTACGCCTTCCGGAACTATAACATTATTTAGCTTTCGGCATTCCTGAAAGGCTCTTGTACCAATTTTCTGAACACTTGCAGGAATCGTGATATGTTCCAGATACTCCTGGCCATTAAATGCATTGGCAAAAATATCTGTTACGCCTTCTGGTATCTTATATTCGGTTTCCTTTAAAAATAATGGATAATATACAAGGCTGCTTCCATTTTTGGAATACACCACGTGATCTACTATCTTATATTTGCAATTTGTCTCTGAGAACCTTATATCTGTAAGATTTATACATCCAAAAAATTGCATGGAATATTCACCCTTATCTCCATAAAATTCCCAACTGTCAGGCAAATATATTGTCTTTAAATTTGTACACTCACAAAAAGTCTGTCCCCATATTCCCGTACCGGAAGCAACGCTTATACTCCCCTCTCCAATGGAAACATTCTCCAAGGAAGAACAGTTTTTGAATATTTCTCCCTCCAACTTACAATTTTTTCCGATCACCACGTTTTCTAATGCTGAACATTTTTCAAAAGCAGTATAATACAGTTCACAATTGTCAGGCACTATTACACGTTTTAAATCTTCACAGGAAGAAAAACTTCTTTCTCCAATTATTTCTATCCCATCTGGCAGACAAAGTTCTGGGATAGTTGTATACATAAAAGCCTCCATATCTATTTTTTTCAATGAGCTGCCCCATTGGATATCCAATATGGAAGTCCCCTCGAATGCTCTCATTCCAATGGTTTCCACGCTATTTGGAATGGCAATCGATTTTAAATTGCTGCACCAACTAAAGGCCTGGGCTCCTATTTCTGTTACGGTTTCAGATATTTCAACTGTCTCCAGATTTTCGCAGTAATCATACTTTGTCTTAAACCTTCCTCCCCAAAATGTGTATGCTCCTATATAAGTGATTCCTTTTTCTATTTGCACTTTAACAATTTTCGAACCATATCCCTTTTCTATCCATGGTGCAATCTCTCCTTCTGTATAAGCCATATAATCTTCCATAGGTCCAGAACCATAAATGCGCAAAACGCCTGTGGATAAATCCAACTCATAATTTACTTCCTCACCACATGTTCCGCTGACTATCTGCGCTGTTCCTGCCGCTGAAACGGAACTAGAAATTAAAACTGTTCCGCCGAATACCATACAGATCAATAATCTTAAAAATAATATTCTTAACCTGATTTTCATAAAAATTCTCCTCTCCGTCCAGATTTTTGATTATTTTCTCGTAGTTACTTTTTTTGCTTTCGACCAATCAGAATAGATTTTTGAGGTTTTTCCATTCACTTTCACATTTTTGTAAGCCCGGACTCTTACATAATATTTTTTACCTGCTTTCAGCTTTGTAACTGTTCTGGAGGTGATGCGGTTCTTTTTCAACGTCAGGGCTTTTGTATTTTTTTTAGCAAATTTGCTGCTGGTGGAGTATTGAAGCTGGTAACCAGTAGTCTGGATGGTTTGCTTTTTCCACTTTACGATAAATCCCTTTTTCTTAGATGCCATTCTGGAAATGGAAGTTGCTTTTGGCTTGATGGTAAAGGTTTTTATGAGGGTTCCTGTATAATTACCTTTTAACTTGATTGAAACTTTATACTTGCCTACATTTTTCCTTCCCTTTTCATAACTGACTGTGTAATCCATGCCATTTTTCAATATGTTTCCCTGATTACTCTTTACCGTTACAGAAGGTTTTTGGCTCTTGCCATTATAGGGATAGGATTTCTTAGATAAGGATACATCTTGCTCATTTATTTCTTGCGGCGTAATCGTAAATGTTTTCTTTACTGTTCCTGTATAATTGCCGATTCCGATTATTTTAACAGTTGCAGTTCCCGCATTCACATTATTTTGATAGGATAGTTCATAATCTACATTTTCAGATAAGATTTCAGAACCATCTTTAATCTGGATTCCTGGTTTTATAGCCTTTCCAGTATATGCCTGGTTCTTTATTTTACCGAACGCAAGATCTGATATTTCGTTTGTTTCTTTTTGCTCTTCTTTGCTGACAACCTTAAGAATCAACTGGTAATCTGCGCTGCTGTTGTTTTCTGTTTCTTTAAAATGAAGATTCATGTTTGTTATGCCCTGCTTTTTCAGCTTTATTTTACGGCTTCCTGGTTCTACAGGCTCTGCGATCTCTGTATTTTCTATTGTTACCACTGGTGCTTCGTCATTAAAATAGCAGGTAAAAGAAGCATTGTATTCTTTATTTTCCAGATATACTTCTATCGTTTTTTCTCCACCCCGTATCCATGCTTCCGGCTGAATTTTACACTGACCAGATGCATAGCTGAGTTCAGCCACGGGGACAGGTAAGCTGTTATTTATTCCATTCCCATCATTTCTCCATACAGAAAGAACAGAATCTGTCTGCAGGTCTAATTTTTCCACAAAATCCGGTCTGAGCATTTCATCCAAAGACACAGCAGTGGTTCCATTTAAAGTATAATTATCAACGGATAGAAAATAACAATTTTTTATTCCGTCATTCATCAGCTGGTTATTCTCTGCAATAGGCGACAACACATATACAGGGTTATTTTCAGAATAGGAAAAACTGCCTGCTGAATAACAATTTCTGATATAATTTCCATTATTATAAACAATCCCATTCAGCCATCGGCCGCGATTAATTTCATTTCTAAGATAGGCGTCTGCTATCACTCCTTTGTTGTAACAATTGTATATCCATCCGAAATTGTCACATACAATTCCTGCTGCTGCGCTGCTTGTTCCAACCAATCCATGATTACTGCACTGGCTGACTGTTGCGATAGCTTCTGCATTAATTCCTACAATACCTCCGACATAACGGCCCCAGACTTCGCCGTAATTTTTACATCCATAAACCAGATTGTAATTGGCATTGCAGACTCCTCCCACAGTTATTTCAGAATTGCCAGCACAGGAATAATTATTACAGAAAGAAATAATTCCTTTGTTCACATTTGCTATACATCCTCCGGAATTCAGCAGTCCCTGAGAGACATCCACGCTTTTTACCCTTCCATTTTCTCCAATGTATCCAAATAGACTTCCGCCCTCATGCTCTGTTCTCATGTTATAGATAGCATGTTTATTCCCATTAAAATTCCCCTGAAAGGCATTTGCGCCTTCCAATGTTCCGTTCGGGCAGAGGGCTATAGGCTCCCACTGGTATCTATAGGATTCATCATTTAAAAATATATCATTGCAAAGATTGATTTTCTTTCCTTCAAATGCATTTCCACCATTGACCAATTGTGCAAGTCCCGCAAGCTGGCTGGCAGTTGTAATGTCAAATTCTGTTTTCCCATCTTCATACCAACTGGTATCCGCTGTACCATCCCAGGGATTTTGAGCCTGTACAGGTTCTGTTTTTGGCTGATAGACTCCGTTTTCCGAAAAGTCTGTAATCTCATGAAAGTCCAGGATTCCGCTTTTTGCGGATACCCACACAATTTTTCCATTTTCATAGATTGGCTCGCAATCTGTAACGGGAGCCATTATCTCTTTTAACTCACTGACAATGGTCCCTGTTCCGTCCACAAAAACATAATTTGTCATATATTGGCCAAAGCCGCTTGTTCCCCACATGACCGCAAATCTGTCTGTTCCAATCTTCGTAATCTTGGGATGGTGCACACATTTCACTTTAAATGGAAAAGAATCTGTCAGCCACTGTTTTTGTACCTCTCCTGATTCTTTGTTCAAACATGAGAGAAATACATTGCTCATTTCCTGATTCAGATAGGTACCTGTCACAAGATAATTTCTGTCCGATATGGCAAGTCCTGTTACTTCTGCACTTGTAACGTTATTGCCATCTTCCCCATCGATATCCATTAGGGAAGCAGAGGATTTTTGGTTCTGAATATAGACCGAGCGTTTTGGTGTACTGTCTGATAAATCTACATAGACAGGCATGTCATTGTCATATTTAATAATTTGCCGAAAGGAATGTGATGCGTGTATACTTGGGAAAGGAATCATTCCCAAGTTATTTGAAATGGCCATATCTGCCGTATTAATATGTATTGCAATATTAGATTGATGCCAATCTGGCCGCAGTCTGCTGGTATAGATTGTTAAAATTTCTCCACTTTCATCCATGGATACATTTCCTGAACTAAAAGGACTTGCCGTATATGTTTCCTTTGAATTCAGAGATAGACTTTTAATTCGCTGAAAATTCTTGTTATATTTGATAATACGGTATACTTCCCCTCCGTTTTCGGCATTGGCGTCATAGGATTTTCCACAAACCACGTAATTATAAATTGCACCCAGATATACGCCACCCCAAATGGGCAGTTCTAGATCAATTTCTTTTGTCTCCCTTAACTGGCGTTCTGCTGTGAAATTTTTTACCAGAAGCTTTTCCTCATAGTAAATTACGACCTGATAGCCTCCATCAGATGTCTTTCCCAAAAAGGATGTTCGGCATGTTCCATCCACATCGGGAATGTAGTTGGAAAGATAATTAGTATATCTTTCCGGTAGGGTATCCGTTTTTTCTGCCGCCTGAATGTCTGTGAATGGAAGCGTGAACATGCTGGATAGTAGAAATGCTAGTAAAAATGATAGAATTCTTTTGCGCTCCATAAATTTTCCCCTTTCATTTGTTTCTTCCTGTAACGGCTGTGCAAAACAGAATATTCATTTCGCGCAGCCGTCCTTAGTCTTTTTATACATGATTTGTTCCATCTTGTTCTGCTACGGATGCCTTTTGAGGATCTATATAACCCGTTTTCCCATTTTTATCCTTTACTTTCAAATAGATTTTCTTATTTTTACTAAAGTATATTCTGCATGGTCCCACTGCTTCCCCCTTTTTTATCGTGAATGCTTTTTCTTTTCCTCCTGCTTTTGTATAAGCTGTCAAATTCCGTTTCATCGTAAACATAATCATTCCGTCAACAAGAGCATATTCTCTTGCAGATGGGCGCACAAATTTTCCGTTTTTCAACGCCAATTTTAGTTTTAAGTGTACATAATCAAAATTGGGAATTTTCAGGCAAAGTTTTGTATATATCTCTTTATTTCCATTGGTTGCAAGAAAAGCATTTTTTTTCATTCCATGTAAATTGTATATGTTTGGAATTCCTTTTTTTACTATCGTTGCAAGATCTTGTTTGCGTTTTACCTTGCCAGTTTTATACTGGTAATAGTAGATATGTTTTATATCAGCAACCCAGTCCAAATACATAGAATCCCCTTCTATTATCAGCAATTCCATCTGCTTATCTTGTTTATCCACATCTGTTACCATAACTTTTACGGGACTATCGCTCCTATGTCTTTCAAATTTTTTGTTATATATTGCTTTTCTATTTACAGTCACGGTAACGTTCCAATCATGATATATTTGGTGGTTTTCCTCATATTCTTTTGATAAAGAAGTAACTTTGATGGATTCTTTTTTTCCTTTCTGATCCAGATTATAATAATATGTCTTAGAGTCTTTTAATGTTTCGTATACCTTTTTTTCTGCCGCTTTAATTTTCTGTGGAAAGGATATTGCTATTCCTATTATTAACATTATTACTGTTAATCTTGATATATTTTTTATTTTCTGCATATTTTTCTCCTATTTCTTTGTCGTAACGTTCTTTATTTTCGACCAATCAGAATAAATCTTTACTTTCTTCCCACTTACTTTCACAACTTTATAAGTGCAGATTCTCACATAATATTTTTTACCAGCTTTCAGTTTTTGGATGGACTTAGAAGTTGTTCTATTCTTTTTTATTTCTGTTGCCTTAGTAGTATTCTTAGTAAACTTCTTGCTGGTAGAATATTGAATCCTGTACCCTGTCGCCTGTTTAGCCTGTTTCTTCCATTTCACTTTAAAACCTTTGGAAGATGCTGTAAGCTTGGATATTGAGGTTCTATTCGGTTTAATGGTAAACACCGCTTTTGCCGTTCCTGTGTAGTTATCTTTGAAATGAATGGTTACCGTATATTTCCCAATATTTTTCATAATCTTTGGAAAAGATACTGTGTAATCACTTCCATTATCTAAATTATTTCCGGCGCTGTCTTTCACAGAAACAGAGGGTTTCTGAGCTTTACCGTTGTATGTGACAGAATTTTTTGACAACTCTATATCTTTGATCCCATTAATTACATCCCGGCTTTCAACTGTTCCGCATTTAGAACATTTCTTTATGATACTTCCATTTTTATTCATTTTGGCTTTTGTTATAATTGTTTTTATTGAATGCTCTTTAAGGGGAAGAGAGTTTATATAGAATTTTCCGCATTTGATGCAAGTCCATTTTTCCTCGCCCATAGCGCTGCATGTAGCGCCTCTAATGGTTTTTTGATATAAATGTACGCAAGTTTCTGATATATCTGGATTGCTTGGCGGAATGGATACATCTGGGTCATTTGGCATATCTGGCGGAATGGGTATATCCGGATCATTCGGTATATCTGTGTCTTCCGGGTAACTGTAATTTTCATATGCGTCTATTTTTATCCCATATTTTTGGGCATAGTTTTCCGCTGTGCTGCCTGCTTTCACAAATAAGGTTAATTGCTCCTTATTACACCCTTCAAATACTTGCTCATACTCACTGTCTGTTCCCATAATTTGTACATTACTGGAAATTTTTACTCTTTGTAAGTTGTCGCAATACCGAAAGGCATAAATACTGATATTTGTTACGCTTTCTGGTATTTCAATGCCCTTCAGATTGCAGCATCCATAAAATGTATTTTCTGGCACACTGGTTATCTTCGCTGGCAGTTTAACCCTTTTTAATTTTTGACAACTGTGAAACGCCTCTTCTCCCATGTCCGTTATGTTATCCGGCAATTCTATACTTATGATGCCGCTCTCACTAAATGCCCGATCTCCGAGAACTGTCAAACCGTCTGGCAGTTCTATTTTTTCTGCGCTGCAATGGGAGAATGCACCGCTTTCAATTTGAGTTATACTGTCGGGTACTGTAATGTCTGATATGCTTTTGCAATAATAAAAGGCATCGTCTCTTATAGTGGTTACTCCGGAGGGAATGGTAATATTTCCGTTTTTTCCTCCTGGGCAAAGTATCAATTCTGTTTTATCTTTGTTATATAAAATTCCATCTTCTGCTGCATAATTTAAATTTGTTTCTGAAACTTCAAAATTTTTTAATCCATTGCAGCATACAAATGCAAATCTTCCAATATCTGTAACAGTATCTGGGATTTCAATGCTTTCTAGACTGACGCAACCGTTAAAAGCGGATGCCCCGATAGAAGTTATTCCAGAAATAATTTTTATATTCTTTAAACTGGAGCAAGTATAAAACGTACATTCTTCTATCTTTGTTAGAGAAGCCGGCAATTGAATTTCAGTTAATTTGTAGCAGCCGTTGAAGGTGTTTTTTTCGATCGTTTCCAGTTCACTTGGCAAGTTGATCTTCAAAAGGCTTTCGCAGCCCTGAAAAGCGCTTTCTTTAATGCTCAACAGGCTGTCTGGCAGTTCAATTTCAGCCAGATTTTTACACCAGCAGAATGTTTCTTTGCCTATTTCTGTAACACTTCCTGTTATTTTTATGCTTTTCAGTTCGGTACAATTGTAAAATGCAGAATCGCCGATATTTGTCACATTCTTTGGTATAATGATATCCGTCAGACTTTTACATCTTTGAAATGCATTACGTTCTATGTTAGTTAAACTTTCTGGCAATACAATGTCTGTTACATTTTCACAGCCATAAAATGCAGTTTTTCTGATATCTTTTAGGTCGTCTGGTAACTGAATCTTTCCCTGTTTCGCTCCTGGGCAATAAATCAATTCTGTTTTATTTTTATCATACAGAATACCATCTTCTGCTGTATAATTGTGATTTTCCATTGACACTGTAATTTTTGTCAGGCTGTCGCAGCCCCAAAATGATAGAGCCCCAATGGCCGTTACACTTTCTGGTATGTCAATTTCTGTTAAACTTTTACAACTATAAAATGCATAATCCCCTATGCTAATTACGCCATTTGGTATTTCAATACCTTTCAAGTTTTTGCAGTCATAAAATGCCTGTTCCCCGATACTTGTTATTGTGCCTGGCAGTTCGATGTCTGTTATATTTTCACAGCCGTAAAACATATTATTTCCTATGCTGTTTATATTGCCTGCGATATTTATGCTCCGCAGACCTTTGCAATTTCCGAACATGGAATATCCCATATTTGTTACACTTTTCGGCAATGTAATGTTTTCTAAAGCACTGCATCCATAAAATGCAAAATCCCATATGCTTGTCACGCTTTCAGGTATTACAACATCCGTCAGGCTTTCACATTCTCTGAAAGCAGCCATTTCAATCACCGTTACTCCATTTGGTATCTTCACGCTTTGTAAAAAATTACATCCTTTAAATGCCGAAATGCCAATACTTGTTACTTTTTTTCCTTCTATATCTGCCGGAATGATAAGATTTGCATCACTTCCGCTGTATCCTGTAATGTTCAGCGTACCGTCTTTTAATTCCTCGTAGGAGAAACTATCTTCCGATATCCCGGAAGCTTGCATTTTTTCTAATATCTCAGGAGCTTGCATTTCTTCCGGTTCTTCTAATATTTCTGAATTATCCACTGTTTTCTGAGAAACATCTGGAACAACCATACCCAATATCAGTGCCATCGTTAGACACAGCCATTTTTTACTTTCCATAAAATTTTCTTCCTTCCTATGCAAACAACAGCAGGTCAGACAACTGCGCAAAACCTGCCAGTTCCATCTGGCCTGCTGCCCAAAGAAACTTTTTTCGTCGTTTTAAAAGTTTTATTTTTTGATACTTCCGCTTCTCTTTCTGCTGCTCCATGCACTATACAGTTTTTTAGATTTTCCATCTATTTTGGCATTTTTATAGGAACGCACCCTTACATAATATTTCTTTCCGGTTTTCAGCTTCGAAATTGTTTTTGATGTCGCTTTATTCTTAGCTATCTTGACTGTTTTTGTCCCCTTTTTGAAATTCTTATCCATACTGTACTGAACCTGATATCCTGTGGCCTGCCCGTCTTTCTTCCAGCTTACCTTTAATTTCCGCCCTTTTGTAGTCTTTAATGATTTCACAATCTGCTTTTTTGGGCTGACTTCTACTGTAATCCTTACACTTTCTGCGCTGTATTTCCCCGCTGCGTCGACTTTGACTGTTATCACGGCGATCCCGGTTCCTTTGATGGTTGCCTTTCCCTTATTAGTCACTGTCAGGACTTTTTTGTTGGAACTGGTGCAGGTCAGGGCGCCCCTTTCATCCTTTAATGAGATACCCAGGGAAAAGGGTTTATTTCCATACACTTTTTTGTAAATGGTTTTCGCGCAGGTCAGATTCTTAGAACCAGTTTGGGAACTGCTGTTAGAATTATTCTGGGAACTGCTGTCGGAATCATTCTGGGGTGCGTTTTGGATGGTAAAGGTTTTTGTAACCGTTCCCTTATAATTTCCCATTCCCGTTAAAATGGCTTTCCCAGTTCCAACTTTGATATTGTCCCTGTATTCTGTGTTATAATCTGTCCCTGCTTTTAGTGTAACAGTTCCATCTTTGACAGTGACGAGCGGCGTCTTGGCTGTACCGTCATACGTATAGGATGTGGGAGTTATGGCAATCTGGCAGTTGGATAATTCTTTTGTTTTCGGATTTGTGATTCCTGTATCCTGATTGCCGGTAATTGTAAATTCTTTGGTTATCGTTCCTGTGTAATTGCCGATTCCTGTAATGATAACTTGTCCTGTCCCAATATTGATATTATTTTTATAGGTAATAGTGTAATCTGTATCTTTTTCCAAACTGATTTTCCCATTTTCCAAGTAAACGTCGGGTGTTTGTGCTTTTCCGTTATACTGAAAAGATTCTGGATTTAATAGTATCCGGCAAACAGAGATATCACTTGACACTGTCCAGGGTATTTCTTGTGCCGAAAACTGAACTCTTTCTAATTTTGCATGTTCTGAAATATTTGATCCTTCTTTTCCGTAAAATGTTAAATTAGTGCATCCTTTAAATACTTCACTGCCTATTCGCCATATTTCCCCTTGGAAACTAATGCCAGTTAAACTGCTGCATCCATAAAATGCTTTATCGCCGAAAGATATCTGTTCTGCAGCAATGCTTACATTTTCTAAACTTTTACATTCCATAAAGGTCCAATTGGGAATTGCAGTCACACCACTTGGAATATTTATAGTTTTCAGATTTACACAGGACAGAAAAGCAAAATCACATATGTATTCTATGTTTTCAGATAAACTGATGCTTGTCAAACCCTCACAGCCACTGAATGCAGAAACTCCGATGCTTGTCACACTCCATGGAATCTTAATTTCGACCAATTTGCTGCAATCGTAACATGCGTAGTCTCCAATATACATCACTGTGTCAGGTATATTTATTTCTGTTTTTCCCTCTGGACAGACATATAATACTGTTTGTTCTTTATTATACAGACAGCCATCCTCGCTCATATACTGTTCATTTTCTTCTGCTACATTTATTTGTATCAAATTGCTGCAGTCAAGAAAAACTTTGTTCGAAATTTCGTTAACATATATAGGAATATCTATTTTAACTAAACTGCTGCATCCATAGAATGCCAGTTCTTTTATTTCTCTCAATTGTTCAGGAAGTTTTATTTCTTTTAAATTGCTGCAATCTTGAAAAGCACCATTTTCAATAACGTTTGCATCAGCTATATTTACCGTTTTTAAGCTGCTGCACCCTGCAAATGTATAGCTCTTTATTCTTTTCACTTCGGATGGGATTGTTATTTCTATTAAATTGCTGCAGCCGGCAAAAGCAGAAGCACTTATTTCTGTTACTGTGTCAGGAATGGTTATTTCTGCCAAATTTTTGCAGTTAAGAAATGCGTTTTCTCCAATCACTGTTACAGTATCAGGTATATGAATGCTTTTTAAAGCACTGCATCCGCTAAAAGCTCCTCCAATTGCTGTTATCCCATTCGGAATAGTTATATTTTCCTTTGCGCTTGGATAAGCAACAATTGCTGTTTTCTCTTTGTTATATATAATGCCTTCAACTGCTGTATATATGCTGTTATTTTTGGAAACTGTTATTTTTGTTAAACTATTACACCCATCAAAAGCACTATTTTGTATCTCTGTCACATTAGCGGGAATATTTATTTCCGCTAGATTTGCACAGCCACTAAAAGCCTTATAGCTGATAAGAGATACACTATCAGGTAAAGTTATCTTCTGCAAATCACTGCAACCATTAAATATATAGCTGTTTATCTCTGTTAGCCCAATAGGAAGATTTACTTCAGCTAATTTACTGCAATTATAAAATGCATTGGATTCTATTTCTGTTACATTGTCAGGAATATCTATTTTCAGCAAACTGCTGCAGCCATAGAACATATCGTTGTTTATTTTCTTTAATTTATTCGGAATATTCACTTCCGTTAATTTACTGCATCCTTTAAAAGCCCCATAGTCTATAATTTCAAGATTATCAGGTAAATGTATCTTTGGCAGGCTGGTACAATCTAGAAATGCTTCACGTTCTATTTGTGTCACTGTACCAGGTATAGTTATCTCTTCTAAACCGCTGCATCCTTCAAAAGCATTGTTACTAATATATGTTACAGTATTAGGAATGGTTATGCTTTTTATGCTTTCCTGACGGTAAAATGCATAGCTTCCAATCTTTTTTACCGTGTTTGGGATTGTAAGTTCTGTACTTGTTCCTCCATAAGATTGCAGGGTTCCGTTTTCATCGATAAGAAATCCGTCCTTGTCGGATAACCAGTTTCGTGCAGAATCCGCTGCTTCTTCCGCTTCTCCAATCCTCTGCTCATTTTCTGCGGATACCACAGGTGCAGGAACTACCAATGCTGTGCTTATAATCACTCCCACCAACCATTTCCAAATCTTTCTGTTTCTCATCTCACATTCTCCTCCTTCTCTTTAAAGTTCGTTACTTTTTGATACTTCCGCTTCTCCTTTCGCTGCTCCATGCACTATACAGTTTTTTAGATTTTCCATCTATTTTGGCATTTTTATAGGAACGCACCCTTACATAATATTTCTTTCCGGTTTTCAGCTTCGAAATTGTTTTTGATGTCGCTTTATTCTTAGCTATCTTGACTGTTTTTGTCCCCTTTTTGAAATTCTTATCCATACTGTACTGAACCTGATATCCTGTGGCCTGCCCGTCTTTCTTCCAGCTTACCTTTAATTTCCGCCCTTTTGTAGTCTTTAATGATTTCACAATCTGCTTTTTTGGGCTGACTTCTACTGTAATCCTTACACTTTCTGCGCTGTATTTCCCCGCTGCGTCGACTTTGACTGTTATCACGGCGATCCCGGTTCCTTTGATGGTTGCCTTTCCCTTATTAGTCACTGTCAGGACTTTTTTGTTGGAACTGGTGCAGGTCAGGGCGCCCCTTTCATCCTTTAATGAGATACCCAGGGAAAAGGGTTTATTTCCATACACTTTTTTGTAAATGGTTTTCGCGCAGGTCAGATTCTTAGAACCAGTTTGGGAACTGCTGTTAGAATTATTCTGGGAACTGCTGTCGGAATCATTCTGGGGTGCGTTTTGGATGGTAAAGGTTTTTGTAACCGTTCCCTTATAATTTCCCATTCCCGTTAAAATGGCTTTCCCAGTTCCAACTTTGATATTGTCCCTGTATTCTGTGTTATAATCTGTCCCTGCTTTTAGTGTAACAGTTCCATCTTTGACAGTGACGAGCGGCGTCTTGGCTGTACCGTCATACGTATAGGATGTGGGAGTTATGGCAATCTGGCAATCAGAAATCTTTTTTTCGCTTGGCTGTACTGCATCACTCGTGGCAATAAACGGTATCTTGAGTTCTTCTGCGTGAGTCTGAGCATAGGAACCGGCTTTTCCATAAATAGTCAGATTATCACAGTCTACAAATGCTTCTATCTCAATTGTTTTTACACTTTCCGGAATAACTACCTTTGTCAGATTCTTACAGCATGCAAATGCGTCAGACTTGATAGTGTATACACTATCGGGAATTATCATTTCTGCTTTACTTCCCGGGCAAGCATAGATTTCTGTTTTATTTTTGTTATACAGGCATCCTTCTTCATCACTGGAATAATGACTGTTTTCTTCCGATACTACTATTTGTGTCAGGCTGCTGCAGTCAGAAAAGGTGGCTCCTTCGCCAATAGTTGTTACATTTTTTGGAATATAGATTTTTGTCAGGTTATTGCAGCCGTTAAAAGCATTCCAACCAATCTCTTCCACGCTGTCTGGAATATCTATTTGTGTCAGGCTGCTGCATTGATAAAATGCATAATGGCCTATCTTTGTTACTCCTGGAGAAATTGCAGCTTCTGTTTTTCCACCTGGACAAATAAGAATTTCTGTTTTATTTTTGTCATACAGACATCCCTCCTCACTTACATAATTCGCATTTCCTTCCAATACCTCTACCTTTGACAAATTACTGCAGCCCCAGAAGGCACTGCTGTCTATTTTAGATACATTGTTCGGAATAACGATTTCTGTTAAATTACTGCTATTTTCAAATGCCTCATAACTAATTTCTTTTACATTCTTTGGAATAGTAAGTGCTCCTTTCGCTCCCGGATAAGCAATGATTTTTGTTTTATCCTTATTGTATAGACATCCCTCTTCTCCTGCATATTTACTGTTCTCTTCTGATACGTCTATCTGTGTCAGGCTGCTACAGCCTTCGAATGTGCTTCCTGACAGATATTCATATTCCATATTTGCAGGAATATGAATATCTGTCAGGTTGCTGCAGCCTCTGAAAGCTCCGGAACCAATCTCTGCCACGCCCTCAGGGAGCTTTATCTCCTGCAGGCTGTTGCAGCCTCTGAAAGCTCCGGAACCAATTGTATTCACACTGCCTGGCAGGTTTATTTCTGTTTTCTTAGGCGGACAGATAAGGATTTCTGTTTGATCGTAGTTGTACAGACAATGATCTACACTTACGTAACTGCTGTTTCCTTCTATTACTTTTATTTCTTCTAGGTTACTGCAAGTTTGAAATATATTGCCTGAAATGTATGACACTTTTTTTGGAATAGTAACACTGGTTAAGCTGGTACAGCCTAAAAAGGCAAGACTTTCTATTTTTGTCAAAGTATCTGGAAGAAGGATCTTTTCTAAGCTGCTGCAGCCTTCAAAGGCGCTTCCGCTTATTTCTGTCACACTATGTAAGAGTTTTACAGACCTGAGATTTTTACATCTGTAAAATGCCCGATAGCCTATTTTTGTTACGCCAAATGGAATCTCTATCTCTTCCGCTGTTCCTGAATATCTCTCTAGAATTCCATTTTGAATGAGGAATCCATCTGCGTCTGCACTTTTGTTTTTCCCATAAACCTTTGCTGCTTTTATACTTTCAACAGCCTGTTCCTCATTTGCCTGCGCTATAGGTATTGGAACGAAGAGAATGGCGCTGATAATTGCCGCGAACAACCGTTTCCAATTTTTTCTGTTTCTCATATTCATTTATACCTCCATATGACGTTCCGTTAATCTTCTTTCATTATAACCTTAATGGTTGTGTATTACAACACCTAATTAGTTATATAGTGTATAAACTTATTACATGTATATATGATAACTTTTTAGGTTATGTTTGTTTTAAAAATGATACCCTATAATAAGAGTCAAATTTACCATCCAATAAGGAGATAAAAATGGAACCTTACTACAATAAAAATGATGATTATAAGAAAAATATGGGAAAATGCCTGCGTTCCTGCCGTCTGCATTCCAATCTGACACAGGAAAAAATGGCGGAACTTTTGGATATTTCTGTGAAACATTACAGTGAAGTGGAACGTGGAATTACGGGTCTTTCCATTGATAAGTTGATTTATCTTTCCAACCTTTTTAGTGTTAGTCTGGATTACCTGTTAAAGGGTGAATCTGACAAGAAGATCCTTCCGTTTACTCTGGTTGATGTATACGAATCCTGTCCGGATGAGAAAAAAGGATATTTGCTGGAGGTTCTGAAAAATATCAGCAGATTGACAGATCATAAAACTTGTACTACTGGGGAGAAACACCGAAAATAAAAAGGTATTAATACCTTACGTATTAATACCTTTTCACCATCTGTATCATAATCGTTTAAATCAAATTGCCCCGTCCACTGACCAGACATCTTTGCCAGCCATACAATTCCGCTGGCAAATTCCTCATCTGTCTCGGTAAAAACATCTGGGGGAGCGTTGGTATTCACTGCCTTTTGAACTATTTTAGAAGCATTAATCATACTTTCTTATGTCTTAAATTAGAGTTCACAACTACTTTTGTAAAAGGATTAACAGGAATGTTAATACCCATAAATCTCATAAATCTCATCCGTATATACCCCCTGTTCTTTATAAACAATCAAAGGCTTTTCCACCGTAATCCTTGGATTGCCGCCCCGAAGCCCTTCGATCAAAACCATATTCGGTTCTTTATCTGCAAAGGGATGCACCAGCTTCATGCGCTTTGGCTCCAGGCCGTATTGGCGCATCAGCACCATGATTTCTGTCAGCCGGAAAGGCCGGTGTACCATGTAGAACCGCCCCTGGGGTTTTAAAAGCCTGGAGCTTTCCCGGATAACATCCTCAAGGTTACAGAGAATCTCATGGCGGGCAATGGCTTTGGCTTCGTTGGGGTTGGTCAGGCCGTGATGGTCTGTCATATAAGGGGGATTCGTGGTTATTACATGAAAAGAAGATGCTCCGAATTGGGCGGAAGCATCTCTGATATTGCCGGTTTCTATGGTAATTTTATCTTCTAAATGGTTGTAGGCTACGCTGCGCCGCGCCATATCTGCGCTTTCCAGCTGAATTTCCAGGCCGGTAAAGTGTTTTCCCGGGGTTTTGGCTTCCAGTAAAATGGGAATGATGCCGGTTCCGGTGCCAAGATCCAGTACCGTTTCCCCGGGTTTGACTCTGGCGAAGCCGGAAAGGAGAACGGCGTCCATGCCAAAACAGAATTTTTGGGGATTCTGGATAATGAAGTATCCGTTCCGGTGCAGTTCGTCTAAACGTTCTTCTTCCAAAAGTTCAACTGCCATAAATTTAACTCCTCTAAAAATTATGCATCCGCCTGACTGTCAGTACAGACCAGACAAGCGGAATTGCAAAGTACCAGATGTACAGATCAGACAAGCGAAACTGCAAAGTACCAGATGTACAGATCAGACAAGTGAAACTGCAAAGTGTCAGTCATGCACAGACCAGACAAGCTGCAAAATATCAGTCATGTACAGATCAGATTGGCTGTAAAACATCAGTCTATCTTAGATTTTCCTTTATCTTCCAGGGCGGACAGTTCTTTTAATTCTTCCGCCGATAATTTCAGGTGTTCTTTTTTTCTTCTGGGCTTGAATCTGAGCTGTTCCACCTTGTATTCCCGGATCTCTTTTTCATCGTCCACTTCCACCAGAACTTTGACGGTCTGGCGCAGGACATTAACGCTGTGGACCTCGCCTTTCAGTTTATCGTCGGTGGTTACGTAATCGCCCACATGGGGAAGGCGGCTGTTTAAATATTCGTAAGTTTCTTCCTCATTTTTCAGGCAGCACATCAGCCGTCCGCAGACGCCGGAGATTTTGGAGGGATTCAGGGAAAGATTCTGCTCTTTTGCCATTTTAATGGATACCGGCGCAAACTCAGCCAGAAACGTATTGCAGCAGAGAGGCCGTCCGCAGATGCCGATGCCGCCCAGAATCTTGGTTTCATCCCGTACGCCGATTTGTCTGAGCTCAATCCGGGTGCGGAATACGGAAGCCAAGTCTTTCACCAGTTCCCGGAAATCAATACGGCCGTCTGCCGTAAAATAAAACAGCAGCTTATTGTTGTCAAAGGTATATTCTGCATCCACCAGTTTCATTTCCATTTTGTGTTTTTGGATTTTGCCCAGGCAGATTTTGAAAGCTTCTTTTTCTTTCTGGCGGTTCTTGGCTTCCGTTTTCTCGTCGTCCGGTGTGGCGACGCGGATTACGGGCTTTAAGGGCTGAACCACCTGCTCCGGTTCCAGTTCCTTTGGAGCGATCATAACGGTGCCGAATTCCACGCCTCTTGCCGTTTCTACAATGACATGGCTTCCCAGGGTGATCTCATAATCCTGGGGGTCAAAGTAATAGATTTTTCCGGCGGTGCGGAATCTGACTCCAACGACTTTTATCATAATTTAATTCTCCTTTATTGTCAGCAGCAGCAATTCCATTACCAGTTCAAAGTTCACGTTGGCGTTCAGCCTTTGTTTAGCTTTGTCCAGTGCTTTGATAATGTTCTCAATTCCTTCATAGGAGCTTTTGCTGGCCTGCTTTTTTATATTATAAACCTCATCCCGGAAGATGAGATGATTTGCATCTGAGGTTGCTTTGTAGAGCAGCACATCCCGATACCAGATGGTCATTATGTCGAAATAATCGTTGATTTCCAGCTTATAATTGCTGATTTGCTTGATGGATTCCATCATTTCATACAATTCAATTTCTTTGATTCTCTTTAAAAGCTGCAGGGCCAGGTTCTTGATTTCATTGAAATCCTCCGAGCCTGCCAGCTGAATGGCTTTTCCGACGTTTCCCTGGGCGAAGGCGGTGCAGATATCCGCTTTATAGTCCGGAATCTGGTATTCTTTCATCAGAAAAGAATGGATTTTGTCATCTGCGACCGCTTTTAAATTCAGTGTGATGCACCGGGATAAGATCGTCGGAAGAAAAGAATCTCCATTGGCGGTCAGCAGCAGAAGCACAGCATAAGCCGGAGGTTCTTCTATGGTTTTTAACAGCGCATTCTGTGCCTGGGGGTTCATCTTTTCCGCCTCATCAATGATATATATTTTATAAGGGGAGGCGTAAGGCTTTATGGCAATATCGCTGTTGATTTGCTTTCGTATGTCGTCTACGGAAATGGTATTTGGTTTTTCATGCTGCAGATAGATGATATCAGGATGATTCCCGGATAATGCCTGTCTGCAGGAATGGCAGGCCATGCAGCCTTCTGTACCTTTTTGCTGGCACAGAAGGGCCATAGCGAAGCTTTTTGCCAACATCATTTTTCCGGATTTATCCGGTCCGTTGAAAATATAGGCATGAGATACTTTATCCATGGAAATTGCATTCTGTAAGTGTTCTTTGATTTGTTCATGTCCGATAATGCTTGAAAAGCCTGCCATAATCATTCCTCATTTCCGTATATTAAGTGGAGATATCCAGAAGCAGTCCGCGGATTTCTCCTACTTTGCTTAAAATTGTAAGATGGTCTTTCTCGTCCTTCACCAGTTCACTGGCAAGGTCATCCAGATTCTTATCCACCAGTTTCACAATTCCGTATACCCGGTGGCGTCCTCTGCGGTCTAAAAAATTCTCTCTGGAAAATTTGTGGGATCGGTTCACAACCTCGTTGAGAAAATCTTTGACCAGTTCCCGGTACTTTTTCATATCCCGGATATCCATATGCTCGGAGAGCTTTTGGCCCTGAGCGGTAATGTCGTTCATCAGGCCGTTTAACTTTTCCTGCAGTTCGGCCTCTTCCACCTGGCTTGCCAGGGTAAATTTAAAAGTTCCGTCGCCTTTTTCTGCCTGCTGAGCTGCCTCCACCGGCTGC
Organism: Petralouisia sp.; assembly: GCF_056822245.1. Classification (NCBI taxonomy): domain Bacteria; kingdom Bacillati; phylum Bacillota; class Clostridia; order Lachnospirales; family Lachnospiraceae; genus Petralouisia; species Petralouisia sp. The sequence goes on from NZ_JBQIOP010000003.1 coordinate 70,292, forward strand.
AGGGCATTGACGGAATCTACTTTAAGCGCCATGGAATCACCTGCCTCTCTGTCTGTGCGTTTTCAGAATTTATACTATTATTATCGGTTTTTTCCCCTGTATTGTAAAGTTAAAAACAGAGCATCTTATATATTTGCCTGTATATAAGAAATAATTTTCCGGATGCAGCAGTTAAGATCATCATTGACAAAGGATATCCTGATGTCCGCCTGAGCCAGATTTTCCTGGGAAAAGTCCTGGTCGTCCGCTAAAAATCTCCGGCAGAGCTCTTGATATTTAGGGTGCGACTGTATCCGTTCCCGGTTCAGGGCGCGCTGCAGCCGTTCCCCGTCCTCCAGTTCAATGTACAGAGGAACCAGGGAATCAGCTCCGAAATATTCCCGTAACTTGAGATAAGATTCCAGTGTCCCGATGATGAGATAATGGTGATGCTCCAGATTGAGCTGATGGTCGTTCACAGTAAAATACTTCCATACGCCGTGAACGGTATGGTAAGCCCGCAGCTCAATGATTTTCCCCTGCAGGGCAAGCTGTTTCTGCTCTTCATCTGTTAAAAAATAATACTCCACGCCGTTTGTTTCTTCGTCCCGAGCAGGACGGGTGGTATAAGGGATCAGTGTTTTTAAAGGAAGGGAAGCGTCCGATAAAATTTTTTTGTAGATGGTGTCTTTTCCGCAGGAACTTTTTCCCATTAAGCAAAATATTTTTCCCATGATGTTCCTTTATATATCTGTTTATTTTCGGGGCGGTCAAAAAGCCCTTTTATAGTATAGTATAGGTGGTGGAAAATTGCAAAAGAAATATTTTCATCTGTTTACAGCTTCACTACCTTAATACGGCTGTTTTCCATATCGCTCAGACCCACCACAGACAGCCCCTGCTTCTGGCATTGGGCAATGGTGGAAAGCAGTTTTCCGGTCATAATTTCCCCGGGGGCAACCAGCGGAATCCCGGGCGGATAGAGATAAATATACTCCTGACTGGTATGGCCGGTGGAGGCTTTTAAAGGCAGCAGCTCCGTGTCCTGATTGATGGCGGCGGAAATGGACATGCTGGGCTTTGGCATCTGGTAAATCATCTCTGCAGTCAGCAGCCTGCGGGAAGCCTCTGAATCTGAAGCGCAGTATTTATGGTCTATGTCGTCCAAAGCGGAAATAAGCCGCTGAAAACCGTCTTTTTCATCCATCATGGAGGTCAGCGCCGTCACGTAGTGGCCCGAGGACATTTCCATCTGCAGGTGATAAGTATGCAGCAGAATGTCATACAGTTCTTTTCCGGTGAGGCCGGTGGTTCCCACAGAAATTAATATTTTGGAAAAATCATGGTCAAAACATACTTCCGGCGGGCAGAAGGATTTTTGAAAAACCTTTAAATGCTGCAGATGTTGGGCTTTTTGATAAAATTTCTGCAGCATTTCTGTGAAATCCGCCAGATATCCTGCGCTTTCTTCTTTCAGAAACCGGACGCACCGTTCCATGGAAGCCATCAGCAGGTAAGAGGGGGAACTGGTCTGGTATATGTCAAGAAAACGTTTGATGAGGCTTATGTCTATCAGATTGGAATTCACATGAAGCAGGGCCGTCTGGGTCAGACAGGGCAGAGTCTTGTGAAGGCTTTGGATCACGATATCCGCGCCGCATCTGAGGGCAGGGGAAGGAAACTCCCTGGAAAAAGCAAAATGGGCGCCGTGGGCTTCATCTACAATCAGAGGAATGCCCCGGGCATGGGCAAGCTCAGCGATGGCCTGGATATCAGAGACAACGCCGTCATAGGTGGGAGAGGTGATAAATACTGCCCCTGCCTGGGGAAAATCATGCAGAGCCTGCGCAACATAAGCAGGCGGAATAGAACCGGAAATACCGAATTCTGCAGCGGCAGGAAGCAGATAAATGGTTTCCAGTTCTCTTAAATATGCAGCGTGGTAAGCGGATTTATGGCTGTTTCTGGACATCAGAAGCGTGCCCTTAGGGGGAAGGGCGGCGCTGACTGCGCTTAAAATGCCGCTGGTGCTGCCATTAATCAGATAGAAGGTTGCTTTTGCACCGAAAATATCAGCAGCCCGCATCTGCGCCTCCTTTAAAATGCCTTCGGCATGGTGCAGGTTGTCAAACCCGTCAATCTCCGTAATATCAACAGAGTAGGGGTCTGGAAAACTCAGCTTGTCCGTGCGTTTGTGGCCGGGCATGTGAAAAGGATAATAATCACTGTCTGCATACGCTTGTAATTTCTGATCCAGATAAGCTGATTTCTGAAGGGTGTAAAAAATATTGTTGGACATATACTGCTCCTTTTATCATTTTTGTAAATGTATTTCTTACTGACAGTATACTGGAAAACAGGACAAAGGGAAAGCAAATTGTTGTATTGAATTTCAAATTATTTCGTAGTAGAATAAAAAAGACGTTTACATCAAAAAGAAGTAAGGCAGGAGGAACATGAAGTGAAAGCGAAAAGGAGTATTAGCGGGCGGATACTGCTCAACACGGATCTTATGATGATTTGTCTGGCAGTGATATTTGTTGTGTTAATGGCCAGTTCCATGAGATCATTGACAGACAGCGTATTGTCTGATGTACTTCCGTCCATGACGAAAACGGCCTCTCAGAACTTAGAGGGGAATCTGCACATGCTGTCAGACCGGATTTTTGTAATAGGGGAAAATGAAGCCATTGTCAATCCGGCCAGTTCACAGGAGGAAAAACAGGCTGTACTGGATAATGCCCAGGCAGGAATTGAATTTTCATGGCTTGGGCTGTATGATGCAGAAGGAAAGCTGTATCAGGGCGATGCAAAATGTCCGGAAACGTTGACAGAGAGAAAATTGTTTCCGCTTCTTCAGGAAACCCAGAATATGGTAATCGACGACATTTACGAAAATGGAGACGTGCTGGAGCTTGCAGTAGGGCTTCCGATTTTAAATGCAGACAGTCAGCTGATTTACTATCTGGTGGGAAGCTATAATTATGATATTTTAAGCGATGTGTTAAGCAGCATTAATATCAGCGCCAATGGAGAAGCTTTTATTGTGAATACACAAGGCCGGATTATGGGCCACAGGAACACCGATTTGGTTCGGGCCCAGGCAGACCTGGCAGAGTATGTCGGCGTGGAGAAAATAGAGAAAAAAGTTGTTTCCGGGGAAACCGGAGTGATGACTTATGAAAATAAAAAGGATACCAGGCTGATTGGTTATGCGTCTATCAACGGAACAGACTGGTTTCTTGCAATTATTGTTCCCAGAAATGATTTTATGGGGCCGGCCAACGACAGTATTATGCTTGGGATTTACATTACCCTGGGAACATTGTTTGCGGCAGGAATTTATACAATTACCTACGCTTCCAAAATCAAGAATTCCCTGAAAGGCGTTACCAGCCGGATTGAGCTTCTGGCTAACGGGGATTTAAAGACGCCTACGAAAATCAGCAGGTCCAAAGATGAGACTCAGGTGCTTTCTGCATCTTTGAGCCATACGGTGGAAAGCATCAACGGCTATATTTCTGAGCTGTCCAAAATTCTTTCCAGAATTTCCCAGGGAGACTTTGATGTGTCTGTGGAAGGGGACTTTAACGGAGATTTTGTAATTATGAAGGAATCCTTAAACAGCATAATTAATTCTTTAAGCAAGATGCTGATGTCTGTGCAGGATTCTTCCAAAGCAGTGCTGGAAACGGCAGGAATTGTGTCTGAAAGCGCAGTTCTGGTACATACAGGTTCCAGTGAACAGTCTGATTCCCTGATGGTTCTGACAGAGGAAACCAGGGCCATTGAAGAGAATATTTCTGAGGTGAATCATAACACCAGGGTAGCCGGTGAACTGATGGAGAAAGCAAAGGCAAGCATGGACACCGGGGATGCGAATATGAAGAATCTACTGAAAGCAATGGAAGATATCAACAACAATTCCCTGGAGATTACCAAGGTGAACCGGATTCTGGAAAATATTGCAGCTCAGACAAATATGCTGGCATTGAATGCTTCTGTGGAGGCCAGCCGGGCAGGAGAATTCGGAAAAGGATTTGCAGTAGTGGCCGCTGAGGTCAGGGAGCTTGCAGCCCAGAGCACAGAATCTGCCAAACATGCGTCAGAGGTGATTGACAGCTCCTTAAAAGCCATTGAAAACGGCGTCATTTATGCAAAACAGGCGGCGGAAACCTTTGATGATATCAATGAAGTGACCATTAAAATGACGGATATTACAAAACAGTTGGAAGAGTCGGTAAGCGTCCAGAAGGAATCTCTGGAAAATATGGCGGAACAGATTGGCCAGATCAGCAATGTGGCGCAGCGGAATCTGAATTCCAGTTATGAAAGCACCACTGCAAGTCAGAAGCTTCAGAAGCAGGCGGAAGGGCTGCAGCATATTTCCGGACAATTCCGGTTAAGGAGGGACAGATAAAATGGAATATAAGACAGAGAATTCTGCGGTATCTTTAACCAGGCAATTGGCATGCCTGCGGAAAAATTACAGGTTTTTGCTCCTGGGCTGCCTGATTTTGACAGCGCTTCTGGCTTCCGGGTGCGGCGGCAAAAAAGCGGACGGTAAGTGGAAGGACGGATATTATACTGCAATGATGGATGAGTATTCCCATGGATGGAAAGAGTATGTTAAGATTTGCGTGATGGACAATAAAATTGTAAGCGTGGAGTTTAACGCCCAGAACCCAAGCGGCTTTATCAAGGCATGGGATAATGCATATATGAAAAATATGAATTCCGTGATGGGCACGTATCCCAACCGGTATACCAGAACTTATGCAGCAGAATTATTGGCAGATCAGAGCGCGGATGATATTGATATCGTAACAGGAGCGTCCCATTCAGGGGGAAATTTCCGCAGACTGGCGGCGGCAGTGCTGGAATGTGCGGAAAAAGGAAATACAGAGACGGTGATTGTTGAGACGGAGGAAGAGTAGAAACTGCCGGAACATAAAATCTACTCATAAAAGGGGGCTGTTGGGAAAGTGCGATTTCCCGACAGCCCCTTTCATGGGCACTCAATCAGAAAGTCTGTGAAAATGGCTGGTCAGCTGTATCATGACTGCATAAGTTTTTTCAGGCCCTTTTTTAATCTTACTGAAACGGGACATGTTTCGCCATTATTCATATATACAACCAGTTCATTAAAGTCCACTTCAGAAATATTATCTTTGTTAATAAGATAGGATCTGTGGCAGCGGTAAAAACGATAGTCTAACTGCTGCTCCACATCTTTTAGCTGACCGCTGAATTCAATGACGCGCTTTTTGGCATGGAGTATAATTTTATGGATATTGCTTGAAGTTTCAAAAAAAACAATGTCGTTATAGTCAATGGTAATATGCTTGTCATTCTGATTGATGGTAAAGGTTCGGTTTACCATATTGTTCAGAGAGGTATATTTGCTTTCCACATCCAAAAGGCATTCGTGAATTTTGGATTTAATATGTTCCGGAGTGTCTTTGATAATAAAATCCAGGGCTTCCACCTTGTACTGGAAGGTAAGGAAACTCATTTCAGAATGGGAAGTAATAAAAATAATAAAGCAGCGGGGCTGTATTTGCCGGATTCGCTGTGCGAGTGTTAAGCCGTTTACGTCAGATTTTAAATCTATGTCCAGAAAGAAAAGTCCTGTATGTTCTGCGGTCAGGATTTTTTTCAGAACTTCATGGGGATCTGAAGTGGCTTGTACGATTTTCATATCAAGGTTTTCAATTAAGATTAAATTTGAGATATATTTTTCAAAAAGATGCAATTGTTTTTGGTTGTCTTCACAGATGTAAATATCAATCATATATTTCACTCCTCATATTCAGGTTGGTTCTATTATACAATATTCTTGATCGGAATGACAGCAAAATAATAAGCGTATCAGAAGGAATAATCAGTGTAAGCAGCATGACAGAAATTCAGCGTCAAACAACATTTATTACAGAAATATGCAATTTTGTCAAATTCTGTTATTCTGTTATCAGGAGATGATGAACATGGAAACAATGGCAAATAAAATTGTAAATTATTTAGATGCTGATAGAAAAATTTGGAATGAAATGGATCGGATGCGGATGCTCCTTGGCGTGCAGATATTGATTCATAATTTTATTATGATTGGCGCAATCCTGATTGCCGCTCAAATAGCCGGAATGTTTTTAGAGTCGGCAATTCTTCTGACTGCCAACGGCATGTTAAAAATGACAGTTGGAGGGGTGCACTTTAAAAAGAGCTCTGCCTGTGTATTGGGAACGGGAATTTTTGTGACAGCAGGGGTTCTGTTGTCCCAGAGGCTTACTATGGAACTGGAGCATATGATTTTTGTTTATATTGTATGCCTTGGGATTATTATGACAGTCGGTCCCCAGGGAACAGAAAATAACCCGTTTTCAAAAGAAAGCCGCAGAAAAATGAAGAAAAAAGCTGTTAACATTGTTCTGGGATATATGGTAATTACTTTTGTTATAAAGGATTCTTCCATCCCATATCTGATGCTGATTGCCGCTGTTTTTGAAGCTTTTTCACTCCTGCCGTTGTATGTAAAAAACAGGAGTGAAAACAGTGATACATTTTATGCCTGAGGTTTGGAGATATGAAGCCGCTGTACAAAGTTCTCGTTCAGAATTTCCGTATCCAAAAAAACGTGATTATGTTTTGAGATAATGGAATGGGCGTTGTAAAGTCCAAGCCCCCGGTTGGCTCCTTTTGAAGATACATTGGGTTTTGCCAGTGAAGCATAAGGAATTTCTTTTTCCAGAAATGTATTGGAAATAACAAAAATATATTCTTTTTCCAGATTAATCAGGGCAAATCGGAGGGAAGGGGCATCCGTTTCCAGGGCGGCTTCGATTGCATTATCAAGGAAAATTCCGATGATCCGGGATAAATCTAAGGTATCCATCGGAATATCTGAAATTTCTTCTGTAACTTCCGTACCCACTTCAATATTTAATTCTATGGCATATAATAACTTGGAGGAAATAATGCTTTTTAATTCCGTGGTTTTAATATTTATAAGCTGATTTAAATGTGCGGTGCTTTTTGTAATATTTTTGCTCAATGGAAGGATTTCGTTTGTAAAATATTCTCGCAGACCATTGATATCATTTGTTTCGATGTAGCCTGACATGGAAAGCATGATATTTGAATAGTCGTGTTTAAAAGAACGCAGGGAAGAGTACATATCTTCAATCTGGTTCGTATATTCCTGTAGTTTGTCGTAAGAATCCTGACGTATTTCCATATCTTTTTTATCTAAATATGATTTAATAATCGTAACAATCAAAAAGGCGCTTACTGTAAAATAACAGGCAAAGAGGATGCAGTTAAAAGTTACGATTTTTCGGGTATACCCCACAGATTCCCCCATAATGATATTAAATAAAAAAATAAACAGGCAGGCTGTCAGGTTTGTGGCTATAAGAAGCTGAAGGTGTTTTGATATATTAGTGTGTATTTTGCGGAACATAAATCGGAGCAGTTTTCCTGCTATGGGGCAGATACAGGCAAGAACAGCTGTAAATGACAGGATGTAAATAGTGTAAAATGTTAAGTTAGATATTGTATCAGTAAGTGGATAGACAAACCTGTCCCATGCCAGGGAATAAATGTTATCGCATATTACACAAAAAAGGTAAGAGATTATAAAAGCGCAGATATTCATGATTCGGTTTGTATCGATGAAAGACAGGTAGATACAGGAACTTATAATCAAAAGAATCACTCCGCCATTTCCAAACACAAATCCGATCATCAGTAAATTAATGAACAATATCAGAGAAAGAAGTAATTTCTGGCTGAATTTTAACTTGAATGGTAAAAAGCAGCAGATGGCTAACAGATAGATAAAAACACTAAAAAAATATGGAAGTATTTGCAGTATTTGCATAGTTTTTTAAACCCCTCTTTATTAATTATTCAAGAATATTTATTATTATATATCTAAATTTTTTTAAAAGCAATGGTTATTGCCACGGCAGTTAAACAGTATGTATTCTGGTTCATGGAGTAATATATTGTGGAATCAAACAGAAATATTTTTCATGGTATTTACATCAAAACGGTAACATATCCGAAAAAATATGTTACCGCCTCTGTTATTTTTAAATATTTTTCAGTTATTGTGTTTATTGCCCTGAAAACTATTTGCTTTCTGTCTTTCATTTTTGTTTTCTTTAAAAAGATCTGGAATTTTAGGTTCAAAAAATCCTGGAGATAAACATTTTCCTACCGCGTGTTTTCCGATATAAATTACAAAATTTCCAACATTTTTTTTGAAGTTTTCTTTCATTTTTCTTTTCCCTTTCATATTTGATAGTTAAAGTATAATCCATAGTTCTTCTTGTCTGCATAATTTTATATAAACCATATCCTGCCATGAAAAAATGTAAATTTTCATGAAAAAATAACGTCTATTCAGTAATAAACGTTAACAGTCACATACTACCATCCATGTTCCTGGCTGCAGCGGAAATTCTGCTCATTCAGTCTTTTGGATCGTGTCTCTTTTATTTTTTATGTGAATTATGACATAATAATACAAAAAATGGAGGACAGATATATATTGGGATTGCCAATAAAAGATGGAAGGGCTGTTTTAAAAAGCATTGTGGTTCCCTGCTTTTTGACACATTACTGCCATCTGAAACGTTAATCACTTTGAAAGGGGGATTTTTTGTGTCGTTAGATCTCAACGAACAGTACGATAAGATATACCGATACTGTTATTTCAAAGTAAATAACCGCTGCCTGGCAGAAGATTTGACACAGGAAACCTTTCTTCGGTATTTTGCCCAGACGTCTTATGTGCACCGGGGCAAACAGCTGGCTTATCTTTACACCATTGCCCGGAACCTGTGCATTGATTTCTACCGGAAGCCGGAACGGGAGAAGCTGGCCGGGGAAGCATATTCGGAGGAGGTCTGCAGCAGGAACCGGCTGATCGCAGAAAAGGGATCGGAAAATCCCATGGAGCAGGTGGAAACAGCGCTTCATCTTAAGATGGCCGTGGAAAAACTGCCGGAGGAAATGCAGGAATTGATTTTGCTGCGGTATGTCAATGAGCTATCCGTCAGGGAAATCTGCAATATCACCGGGCTGTCCCGAAGCAGTGAGTACCGGATGGAGCGGGAAGCGCTGAAGCGGCTGAAGCGGATGTTATCGTGAAAAGGCATGTTGTTTCTGACACATACGGTTTGCTTCAAACGTTAATCATTTCAGAAGGAGAGATTCAATATGTCAAATGTTTCAAAATCCCAGATAAAAAAAGAACTGCGGCAGCTGTATCCGGCCCCGGCGCCTGGAAGAAAAGAAGAATTTCTGCGTAAACTGCCCTATCCGAGAACCGGCCCTATAGAAACAATTGCAGTTCAGGTTGGCTATATCCGCAAATCGGTCTGGCTGCTGTCTCTGCTGCTTGCAGCGGCGGCCCTGGCATATGGGGAACATTACGGACAAAGTGCGGGGCGTTATGGAATGCTCTGGTGTTTCTCGGCGGTTATGCCCCTGCTGGCGGTACTGGCAGTAACAGAAACCTTCCGTTCTGCCGCATATGGCATGGCAGAATTGGAGCAGTCAGCGAAACACAATCTGCAGGAGATTCTGCTGATTCGGATGGGAGCAGTCAGCGGAGTGGATTTTCTTCTGATACTGTCAGCGCTGCCGTTTCTGGCTCAAAAAGAGCAGATAAGCCTGTTTCGGGGAGCTGTGTATCTGACAGTTCCATGGATGTGCACCTGCGTACTGGCATTTCAGATTGAAAAATATGTGAAAGGCCGGGACAGCGTTTGGTACTGCTGCGCCCTGGGACTGTTTATCATCGGAATCGGCCTGACAGCCGGCAGGTTTTTGGGAACCGTTTACGGGGATGGCAAATTTTATGCCTGGCTCATTGCATTGCTGATATTTGCAGCGCTTCTGGCAAGGCAAATCTGGCAGATCCGCCATGAGATAGAAGAATGGGATAAAAATCTGTATCCGGTCTGACAGCAGAATGGAATGAAAGTCTGTATCCGGCCTGACAGCAGAATGGAATCGAAATCTGTATCCGGCCTGACAGCAGAATGGAGGAATCAAAATGGAATTAATTTTTGACAGGGTAACAAAGCAGTATAAGAATAAACTGGCCGTGGATCGGGTATCCCTTTCCCTGAAACAAGGGGTTTATGGGCTTCTGGGGGCAAACGGGGCGGGGAAAACAACGCTGATGCGCATGATGTGCGGAGTGCTGAAGCCGGACAGCGGGGAAATTCTGTACGATGGCAGGAAAGTGGAGGAGGAAGCATACCGGGATATCCTGGGATATCTGCCCCAGGAGTTTGGGTATTATCCGGATTTTTCGGCCATGGATTTTCTGATGTATCTGGCCTCCTTAAAGGGCATTCCCAGAAAGCAGGCCCGGGGAACAGCGTTGGAATTGCTGGAGCTTACGGACTTGTCCCCGGTGGCAAAGAAGAAAATCAAAACATTTTCCGGCGGAATGAAACAAAGGCTTGGCATTGCGCAGGCCCTTTTGAACGATCCCAAGGTACTGGTGCTGGACGAACCCACAGCCGGTCTGGACCCCAAAGAGCGGGTCAGGTTCCGAAACCTGATTTCCAGGCTTGGAACGGAGCGGATTGTTCTGCTTTCCACTCATATCGTATCAGATGTGGAGCATATTGCGGATGTGATTCTGGTGATGAAGGGCGGCGCCATTATTCATCAGGGCAGCCTTTCGGAAATCATACAGGTCATTGACGGGAAAGTCTGGGAGTGCACAGCAGACAGCAAAACGGCGGAAGAACTGTCGAAAGCGTATCCGGTGTTAAATATCCGGGAGGGGCAAAACGGAACGCTTCTGCGTCTGGTATGCCAAGAGAAGCCGGCAGAAACGGCTGTTTCCGTGGAAGCTTCCCTGGAAGATTTGTACCTTTACTATTTCAGCGAAACAGAGCAGGGAAAATAAACAGAAGTTTTCGCTTGATAGTTTCAATACGTTTGGATAGACGGGAAGTTCTGAGTTCAAAGGAAAATCACGTCAGAAAGGAAGGCTCGGCAAATGAGAGAACTGTTGAATTTAACAGGATATGAATATAAAAAAATTTTCCAGAAACGCTCTACATGGATTGCATTAGGGGCGGTTCTCCTGTGGGTGTTGTTTGCAGGCATCGGCGGTACATTGGGAGAGTATTATATCGAAGGCGAAAAAGTGGACAGTCATTATCAGATGATAAAGCAGGAGCGTTACGCCCTGGAACATCTGGAGGTGCAGGAGCTGAATCCGGAATTTTTTGAAAAAATGCAGGAGGATATGGAAGAATTTTCTGAAACGATGGAGGGAATATCAGACAACCCGAAAGCAAAGGGGAATTTAATCCAATACTGGAAAGAATACTATAAAGTCTATGCCCCATACAGCGCCTTGTATACGTTATTGGCAATGATGAAGAACCGTATCGGCGATTTAGATATAGAAGAGATAGACGGAACTAATTTTTATGAAAACCGGCACAGAATGATGGAGCTGTTCTTTCAGGGAGAGGAACTGTCAGAACAGGAAATCATATTTCATGAGAAAGAAAATGAGAAAATAAAGACGCCTTATGCCTATGGAAATATGCTGGGCTTTGACAGTTATTTCAAGATGCAGGCGCCCAACTTTATCTTTCTGGCCTTTGCGGTGGCGGTGATCCTTGCTCCCATGTTTGCAGGAGAGCGTACTTCCCGCATGGATGCGTTGGTGCTGTCCTCCCGATATGGAAAAAATAAGCTGATCCAGGCAAAGATTCTGACGGGGCTTTCCTTTGCCCTGTTTGCAGCTTTGGGATTCTCCATCATATTTTTGCTGGAAATTCAGGCAGTTTATGGGCTCAGCGGATGGAACCTTCCCATTCAGGCAAGCGTGGAAGGATTTTATCTGAACCTTCCTGTGAATCTGTTGGAGTTTCTTGGCATTGCTTTGGGCTGCAGTGCGGCGGCTTTGTGTATGACAGCCATGATTGTGATGTTCTGTTCCGCCAAAATGAAAACGCCTTTTGGCGTGATTATTATATGCTTTGCATTTATATTTGCCCCGATATTTCTGGTGAATCTGGCGGCGGACAACCGGTTTTTGTACATGCTGGTATGCAGCCTGCCCACGTCCATGTATTATGCAAGAAGCGTGGCATACCATCATCTGTTGTCCATTGGAAATCACTGTTTTTACTTTTTCCAGTGGGTTCCGGCGGTATATTTCTGCCTGATAGCCGTACTGGCAGGTTGGAGTTACCGGTGTTTTAAAAATTATCAGATTCAGTAGTTGGGAAAAAAGTATCAGAAATAATTTGACATTTACAAGTATTTGGAATATAATAAGAAATGTCAACGCGGGGTGGAGCAGTCTGGAAGCTCGTCGGGCTCATAACCCGAAGGTCGCAGGTTCAAATCCTGCCCCCGCAACTCTCATAAGGCAGTGTCAATGGATGTTGGAATCCGCTGACACTGCCTTTTTCGTATGGAAATGATGGATTTTATTTGATATAGACAATCAAGCAAAAGATAGTGTATGATGAGAATGCGATTTACAGAGAGAGAAAACCGTGGAATGAAAGAGGGCGGCGCACCGTGATTAGGATTGCAATTGTTGAGGACGAGGAGCTTTACATCAGCAAATTAGAACAATATCTGAAGCAGTACCAGGAGGAAATGGGAGAACAGTTTGAACTTACCGTCTATCGGGACGGAGATGAAATTACCAGCGGATACAAGGCCCAGTTTGATATTATTCTGATGGATATACAGATGAAGTTTATGGATGGGATGTCGGCGGCGGAAGAAATAAGGCGGCAGGATTCCCAGGTGATTATTTTTTTCATAACAAATATGACCCAGTACGCAATCCGCGGATATGAAGTGGACGCTCTGGACTATATTCTGAAGCCGGTGACATATTTTATCTTTTCCCAGAAACTGAATAAAGCGGTTGAGAGGATTAAAAGCCGGAAAACCTGCTTTGTGACCATTTCGCTCAAAGGCGGTTTCAGAAAAATGGACGTCAATGAAATTTATTACGTGGAAAGCCAGAGCCATACGCTGAACTATCATACCCAGAGGGAGATATTCACATGCCGGGGAAATATGAAGGAGACAGAGAACCTGTTGGCGCCCTGCGGATTTTTCCGCATTAATAAAGGGTATCTGGTCAATATGAAATATGTGGATACGATATTGGAAGGCAACTGCAGGATCAACGGAGAGAGCCTGCCGGTTGCCCGGGCGAGAAGAAAACTTTTTATGGATGCATTGGCGGCATATATCAGCGAGGTGATGAAATAATGACGGTAATTTTGCCGGAACAGCTGGAAGAACTGTTCCAGACACTTTATCATGATATTCCGAGAATTTATACCGCGTTTGCCCAATGGGGAGCCTGTATGGTTTATATATTTCTCCTGAAAAGAAAGAGGAATCCTCCCGGGCTTGGCGCAGCGGCCATTCTGTTTCTGATTCTGCAGAGTCTCTTGCTTGTCTGTACAGAGCATGTTCCCACATGGCTGTGGCTTCCGGTGATGGCAGCAGCGGCATGTTCCCTGTACGGAATGATTTCCGTCTCCTGCAGGGAAAGCAGAACGAACAGGATATACGCTGCATCCTGCGCCTTTCTGCTCAGTGAATTTGCGGCTTCTTTTGAATGGGTGATTTATTATCATTTCCGGTATGTGTCCGGAATTGAATCGCCGTTCCTGGAGTATGGCCTGGTGGCGGGGATATACGGGGCTTTGTTTGCCGGAATCTGGTTTGCGGAAAGGTCGCTGCTGAACCGGGGATCGGAGCTATATGTATCAAAGCAGGAGATGTTCAGCGCAATTGCGATTGTAATCAGCATTTTCTTATTCAGCAATCTCAGTTATGTGTTTCCGAACACTCCTTTTTCAAGCCAGTCGTTTTATGACAGTTTTAAATTAAGGGCGTTTATCAATCTGTTGGGACTGGGGCTGATTCTGATTTTTCAGCTTAATATGAGAGAACGGTCGCTGTTAAAAGAGTCCTACGCCATGAATGCAGTGCTCCGGTGTCAGTATGACCGGTATCTGAACCATCAGGAGAGCATGGAGCTGGTAAATCTGAAATACCATGATCTGAAGCACCAGATTACAGCCCTTAGAATGGAAACAGATGAGAAAAAGAGGGAACAATGGCTCGACAGCATGGAGCAGGAGCTGGATTCTTATAAAAATATTGTAGACTCAGGAAATCCGGTACTGGACGTATTGTTGGAAAGTAAGCTGATGCAGGCAAAAAAGCATCATATTGAGATAACCTGTGTGGCAGACGGAAAGCTGCTGGATTTTATGCATGTAACGGATATATGCACCATATTCGGCAATGCGCTGGACAATGCCATTGAGGCGGAACTGCTAGAGCCGGAGGAAAACAAACGGATGATTCACGTTTCCATTTCGTCACAGCGGCAGTTTGTATTTATCAAAGTGGAAAATTACATCAGCAGATCTGTTCCGGTATCGAAGGGATTGCCGGGAACAACAAAAGCAGATAAGAAAAATCACGGATATGGGCTGAAAAGCATCCGGCGTTCGGCAGAAAAATATCAGGGAAACATGACGGTTAAAATCAATGCCAACTGGTTTGTGCTGAATGTGATGATTCCAGGGCGTGAATAAGAATTATATGATTCCGTTGGTTAAATATTGAGAGAATGGAATGGCGCAAAGACAGTTTGCGTCATTTTTGTTACAGTTCAGGTCAGGAAAGGCAGAAGAAGCAAAAATGTGGTATTTTTAGAAGGTAAAATAAAGCATCGGCCAATGTTTAACAGATGAATTCATAAGTTTTACAGGAGGAAAGATTTATGGAACAGAAAGACAATAAGAAGAAAAAGCTGCTGATTGCAGCTGCCCTTATAGCTGCCAAAAAAGAGAAAAACCTGAAAAGGATGATCAGGTGGCAGGCCCTGATGGCTTGTATTCTGGTGATAGCGGTATCGGTAAATGTTATCTGCCTGAATATTGAATATTCACTGATCAACAAGACAATGACAGGCTCCAAGGGATTGAGCAATGAGACAGCGGCGGAATCCAAAGAGCTTGTGGAAGAACTGACCAATGAAGGAGTTGTGCTTCTTAAAAATGACAGCAATTCCCTGCCGGTCAGCAAAGATACGAAATTAAATATCTTTGGATGGGGGAGCACAATGCCAATCTATGGAGGAACCGGTTCCGGAAGCGTGTCGGAAGAAACAGCGGTATCCTTAATCGAGGGAATTGAAAACAGCGGTTTCGAGCCAAACCATACACTGACAGATTTCTATACGGCCTACCGCGCAGACCGGCCCCAGATTGGAATGGGCGGCGTAGACTGGACTTCCGTTCAGCCCACCATGGATGATTATGATAAAGCGGGAATTTTTGAACAGGCAAAGGAATATTCAGATACCGCAGTGATCGTGCTTACCAGATCAGGGGGCGAAGGCCCGGACCTTCCGGAGAAAATGTCAACGGAAAATACTTATAATAAGACACAGATGGGCGGGGACGTTGTCTATACCACTCAGGAAGAGGACGCAGGCTCCGATGTTTCCTATCTGGAGCTGACATCCAGAGAACGGGACATGGTAAAACGTGTCAATGATGAATTCAGCAATGTGATAGTCGTTATAAATTCTGCCAATGCCATGGAGCTGGGTTTTCTGGAAGAGTACGAGAACCTTAACGCGGCCCTCTGGATTGCAGGCGCAGGAGAGACAGGCTTCAATGCCCTTGGTTCAATTATAAGCGGGGAAATAAATCCTTCCGGTAAACTGGTGGACACATATGTGTATGATTTGATGAATACGCCTACTTACAATAACTTGATATAAATTCTATGAAACAGCCGCTGCAGAAGGGCTGATTGATTATGACAAGACGGTGCAGTATCCCTTCGGATACGGGTTGTCTTATACAACCTTTGAGAAGAAGATTACAGATTTCAGCGCTGATGGCAAAACCGTTGCCATGGAAGTGGAGGTAACCAACACCGGAGATACTGCCGGAAAAGATGTGGTGGAAATCTATTACACGCCCCCTTATTATAACGGAGGACTGGAAAAGGCAAGCACAAATCTGATAGAATATGAGAAAACAGAGCTGTTAGAGCCAGGCAAGAGCCAGACAATTGCCATTACATTTGATTATGAGGATATGGCCTCCTATGATGAAGCTGTAAACCAATGTTATGTACTGGAGCATGGAGAGTATGAAGTGACCCTGAACAGTGATTCTCATACGGTACTGGATTCAGAAAAGTTTTCGTTGGACAAGGATATTATTTATAATGAGGAAAATGACGGCGCCCGGTCTTCCGATGAAACGGCGGCTGTCAATCAGTTTGAAAGCGCAGATGGCGGAGTGGAATATTTAAGCAGGGCGGACGGCTTTGCCAATTATGAAAAAGTGACGGCAGCGCCGGACAATTTTGAAATGACCAAAGAACAGAAAGAGGGTTATCTGTCAAAAGCAACTTATGATGCGTCCAAATATGACGCCGAAGATGCAAAGATGCCCACGACAGGCGCAGATAACGGGCTGAAGATTCAGGATATGGCCGGACTGGATTATAATGATGAAAAATGGGACAGCCTTCTGGATCAGCTGACACTGGACGAGATGCTGACTATGGTGCAGGACGGAGGCTTCCATCTGACTGCGTCGGAATCCGTGAATAATCCGGAGTCTACCGCATGTGACGGGCCTGCCGGCATCTCCAGTAATTTTAATTCCAGTATTTCCGGAACCGCCTTTCCTCCGGCAGTGCTGATTGCAGCTACGTGGAATAAAGAACTGGCTTACCGAAGAGGCGCGCAGGTAGGAAAAGAGTGCAACGAGCTTCAGGTAACCGGATGGTACGGGCCGGCAATGAACACTCACAGATCCGCATTTGCAGGACGTAATTTTGAGTATTATTCCGAGGATTCCACCATTGCTTACTTTGCCGGAGCCAACGAGGTAAAAGGAGCTACGGAGCAGGGCGTAATGTGCTATATCAAGCATTTTGCGCTGAATGATCAGGAAACCAACAGAACGTCGGGCATCTGCACCTATTCGACGGAACAGGCAATCCGTGAAATCTATCTGAAAGCATTTGAGGGCGCAGTGAAGGAAGGCGGTTCCCTGGCAGTAATGTCCTCCTTTAACTCCATTGGAACAGAGTGGGCAGGAGCGAATAAGGCTCTTCTGGTAACTGTTTTGCGGGAGGAATGGGGATTCCACGGCGCGGTCATTACAGACGCTATGGACCCGTTGGCTGATTTCTATATGGATCTGAACTGCGGTATCCGAAACGGGCTGACACAGGGACTTTCCATGACAGGAGGAGACGGCCTGATTACAAACACAGAGGACGCCAATACGGTACTTGCATTGAGAGAAGCGGCCCATGAGAATTTATATGCCTCTGCCAATTCCAACGCCATGAACAATGAAACAGGAATGCCGGATTGGGTGAAAGCATTTATTGCAGCTGATATTATACTGGCAGCAATTCTGATTGCAGGAGAGATTCTCGTAATGAGAAATTATAAAAGGAAAAAAGATGAAGCATAAAAATATCATTGATCAAATGACAATGGAAGAGAAAGCTGCTTTTTTAAGCGGCAGGAATGAATGGCAGACGCGGGAAATCCCGCGTCTGCATATCCCGTCAATTCTTCTGTCTGACGGCCCCCATGGGATACGGAAACAGGAAGGAACCGGGGATCATCTGGGGCTGAATCCATCTCTGCCGGCCACCTGTTTTCCAACGGCAGCCACAGTGGCAAACAGCTGGAATGAAGAATTAGGCGAAGAAATCGGAAAAGCTCTGGGAGAAGAAGCAGCAGCCCTGGGAGTGGACGTTTTATTAGGGCCGGGGCTGAATATAAAGCGAAGCCCCTTATGCGGCAGGAACTTTGAGTATTTTTCCGAAGATCCCTGTCTGGCGGGCAAGATGGCGGCCGCTTATATTCGGGGAATTCAGAGCAGGGGAGTATTTGCCTGCCCGAAACACTTTGCGGTGAACAGCCAGGAACTGCGCAGGATGGCTATGAATGCGGTTTTAGATGAACGGACGCTGAGAGAACTCTATCTGACCGGGTTTGAAATTGCAGTGAAGGAAGGCAGGCCCGGCGCAATTATGACCAGTTATAATGAAGTCAACGGAACATATGCCAATGAAAACACTCATTTGCTGAAAGAAATACTGAGGGACGACTGGGGATTTGAGGGATTTGTGGTAACAGACTGGGGCGGCTCGAATGATCCTGTCAAAGGCGTCAAAGCAGGCTCAGACCTTGAGATGCCCACGCCGGGGCTTGATTCCGCCAGGCAGATATTGAAAGCTATTGATGAAAACAGATTATCTGTTCAGGAACTGGATGCAAGAGTCGACTGCCTGCTGGACGCGGCGCTGACTTTATCCGCCGGGAAGAAAAAAGAAAGCAAGAGTGACGAAACAAGACATCAGGAACTTGCCCAGAAAGCGGCCGCCAGAAGTGTCGGCTATGAGGCAGAACATCAGGAACTTGCCAGGAAAGCGGCTGCCGAGAGTATTGTTTTGCTGAAAAATGATCAAAACATGCTTCCCCTTGCCTCCGGTGCAAATGTTGCAGTAGTGGGAGATTTTGCATATGAGCCGCGATACCAGGGGGCCGGTTCCTCAATGGTGAATTCCACGTGGGTGGAATCATTCCGGGAAAAGATAAAAGAGTACGACCTTTCTGTTGCGGGCATATGCAGAGGATACAGGCGGGACGGAAAACCAGATGCGGATCTGAAAAAAGAGGCCCTTGAACTGGCGGAAAAAGCCGATATAGTGCTGTATTGTTTTGGACTGGACGAATTGAGCGAATCAGAGGGCCTGGATCGCACCCATATGAAAATCCATGAAAATCAGATTGAATTGCTGGCTGCAATGAGGGAGAAAAATGAAAATATTGCAGGCCTGTTAAGTGCAGGAGCCGCCATAGAACTGCCCTGGAGAGAGAACCTGAAAGCCCTTTTGCACGGATATCTCTATGGACAGGCGGGGGCAGGTGCGGCCCTTGATATTTTAACCGGAAAAGTAAACCCTTCCGGAAAACTTGCGGAATCATATCCGGAAAAATACCAGGACACGCCGGCTTATTCGTTTTTCCCAGGCAGGATGAGAAATTCAGAGTACCGGGAAAGCATTTATGTGGGGTACCGGTATTATCAGACGGCAGGGATTCAGACGGCATATCCCTTTGGATATGGCTTGTCGTATACGGATTTTGCCTACTCTGATTTGCATGTGGATCAAGCGGGAGCTGCATTTACGGTGACCAATACCGGGGAACGGGACGGTGCGGAAATTGCACAGCTTTACATAGGGCTGCCGGATGCAGAAGTGTTCCGCCCCCGAAAAGAACTGAAAGGGTTCCGAAAGGTATTTTTAAAAGCGGGAGAAAGCAGGAAGATCATGATTCCTTTTGACGATAAGACTTTTCGCTATTGGGACAGAAACAGGAATGGATGGGAAACAGAAGGTGGGGAGTACCAGATTATGATAGGCGCTGATTCCGAAGATATCAGGCTGGCATCGGGATTTTTTGTGGAAGGGACGGTGAACTGCTGTCCATATCAGAAAGAAAAACTCCCGTCTTATTACAGCGGAAATATCCAGAAGGTGGAAGCGCAGGAATTTGCGGAACTTTTAGGCGGGCTTCCTTCTTTTGGAGAATGGAAAGGCCTGCTTGGACTGAATGATTCTGTCAGCCAGATGTATTATGCAAAAAGCCGTCTTGCCAGGTTGGCATATCGTGTACTGACGGGGATGAAAAAAAGGAGCGAGAAAAAAGGAGTTCCTGATTTAAATATATTGTTTCTGTATCATATGCCCTTTCGGGCCATGGCAAAAATGTCAGGCGGGTTGGTGAGCATGGACATGGCGGAGGGAATCGTCACTCTGGTAAATGGAAACTTTATCCGCGGAATACGGAAAATCATCGGCGGATTTTTTCAAAATAAGAAGGCAAATAAAGAATATGAAAGGCTTCTGAAAGAAGGAAAAACCAATGATCCGGCAGCGAGGAGGGACGAGGAATGAGTATAGTAAAAGACTGGTGGATGCCCAAATGGAATCATTTTGAAAAGCAGCATGAAAAGCTGTCAAAATGGATCTATCAGATAGCCTGTTTCTTTGCATTCAGTATGGGCGTCACCTTATTTCAGTATTTGGTGTTTACGTTTATGCCCGGTATGCTTGGAATTGGACTTGCAGGAACGGAATTTATGTGGCCTCAGAAAGAAGTGTCAATTTTGGGAGTGGATTTTACCTGGAGCCTTGTAGGCTATAATGTGCTCCGGGATTCTGCCGGCGCAGTGATCATCGGCGGAGGACTGGGGTACTTCATCAGTTATGAAACAGGCTCTTTTCTGGCACAGTGCATTAATTTTCCGCTGCAGAGAAACATCACCTTTAAAAGCAAGGGAAACCCGGTTTATCAGGCAATGTGGTATTTTATCGCATGGGTGCTGATTTCCCTTATCTGCAATGGGTTTAACAACCTCTGGATGCCTGTGGCAGCCGCATACGTGGCGCCTGCGGTGTATAATATACTGGTGACGTTTGTTACCGGCGGTGTGTCAATGGTTATCTTTTTCTTTGTGTTCAAAATTATCTTTCCGGAGGGGGAGAGTAAAAAACAGCGGTAAAAAGCCAGAACCGGGCAGGTGCAATCGTGTAGGCCTGCCTTTCTGTTGCTTCAACAGTTACAGGCGAACCAAAGGGCGATCCAATCATTCTGAAATTATCAAATTCTTTTTATTTCCAAATATGCATTACATAAAATTCCAGGAAATGTTGTTGTATTTCCAGAGAATACATATTATAATTTTATAGGTATTTCTGCTTTGGCAGGAGCATAGAAAGGATTTGAGATTATGATTTATGATAATATATTGGAAGCAATGGGAGGAACGCCGTTAATCCGCTTAAACCGTATGCCGGAGCCGGACAGCGCCCAGGTATTGGTGAAATTTGAGGGGCTGAATGTAGGAGGCTCCATTAAGACAAGAACGGCCTATAATATGATAAGAGACGCAGAAGAGAAAGGGCTGATTCAAAAAGATACCATAATTGTGGAACCTACCAGCGGCAATCAGGGGATTGGCCTTGCACTGGTAGGGGCTGTCCGCGGGTATCAGACGAAGATTATCATGCCGGATTCTGTCAGTGAAGAGCGGCGCAAGCTGGTGGAGCATTACGGAGCGGAAGTGATTCTGATTCATGATGATGGAAATATCGGGGCATGCATTGAAGAATGCCTGCAGACAGCTCTTTCCATGGCAGAGAAAGACGCCCGGGTGTTTGTGCCCCAACAGTTTGAAAATCCTGCCAATCCGGCGGTGCACCGTTCCCAGACCGGCATTGAGATTTTAGAACAGGCAGGTATTCCCATTCATGGCTTCTGTTCCGGGATCGGCACTGGAGGTACTATTACCGGAGTGGGAGAGACAATCAAAGAGAAAAATCCTGACATGGAAATCTGGGCGGTGGAGCCGGAACATGCAGCCATTCTTTCTGGAGGCTCCATAGGAACGCATCTGCAGATGGGCATTGGGGACGGCCTGATCCCGGAAATCCTGAATCAGCAGATTTATGATGAAGTCTGCATTATTACAGATGAAGAAGCCCTGTCAACATCCAAAAGACTGGCGGCGGAAGAGGGGATTATGTGCGGAATTTCCAGCGGAACTAATGTGGCGGCGGCGCTGAAGTTAGCGAAGAAGCTGGGCAAAGGCAAGACGGTGGTAACAGTTCTGCCGGATACGGCGGAGCGGTATTTTTCTACGCCGTTGTTTGGGGAATAATTTAGGAAGTGCAGAACACACTTCCCACAGCAGTGATACTTTCAGCCAGATCCTTGCGGTATATGGGACTGTAAGGATTCAGGCTGTTGATCGTGCAGCCCGAAACCGACATATTTCCGGTGGAATGGATGTAGTCGCCGTTTCCAAGATAAAGCGCCACATGTCCCGGGAAATAAATCAGATCGGCGGGTTGAATACAGGAGAGAGGGATTTCCCGGACAGGGTAGCTTTCCATCATAACGGCGTCCCGGTAGATAATGATGCCGCACATGTAATAACTCATAAAAGCCAGTCCGGAACAGTCGATTCCTGCGTGAGTTTTGCCGCCCCAGCGGTACTGAACTCCAAGATAGGATTTGGCGTAATGGAGCACATTCTGCCGGAGCCGGGAGTGGAAAGCGCAGGTTTGGCAACGTCTGTCGGAGTGGAGCCGGGAGTGAGAAGCGCAGGTTTGGCAATGTCTGTCGGAGTGGAAAAGGGAGAGTCCATACGCATCTGCGGCATTGCCGCAGATGAAAGAATTATTGTCAGAAAACAGCAGAGAGACAGCGGGAACATATCCGCAGATTCCCTCTGCTGTTTTGATTTTCTGCCATCCGTCCCTGGGCCTGCCCAAAGCAGACACATGGCTGCCCATAAAAAGAGCAGATATTGAGGCGGACTGTACCCGCGGTTCTTTTTGAATATCTGTAATCCCTCTGCAGAGTACCGCCGGTCTTTCTGTGTCCTCCGGCGTTTTGGCGGATACCTTTAAGTTCAATGCTTCTTCCGATGAGAGCCTGCGGATGGCCGGGCATTCCAGCCATCCGGTATAACCATAATCCGTAGTGATTTCCAGAAAGTTTCCCTGCCGGTTCTGTACAGTGACCAACCATCCGGATAATAATTCATCCGATACATTTTCCGCGGAAGGACTTTCATAAAGAAACACGCTGGGAACAGTGACAATCGCTGTATACATTCATTTCCCCTAATTTTAAATATTTTTCACAGAAGCTCCTTATAAAACGCAAGCACATTCTGATAAAAGATCTTATCCAATTCCCTTTCGTGAAATCCGGCCTTTTTCAGCGCCTGTTCCAACAACCTCATGGAACCGCAGTTTTTTAATTCCAGGTTGTTGTCAATTCCGTCAAAATCAGAGCCCAGTCCAATACAGTCTATGCCGCCTATATCTGCGATATGACGGATATGCGCGGCAATATCGCTGGCATACCCGTAGAACCGTCCCAGAACATCCGGAGTGGCGGTCAGGAACGGTCCATAATAATTGGCTCCGATCACTCCGCCCCGTTTGGCAATGCCCCGGATCAGTTCATCCGGCAGATTCCGGCCCCGGTGGCAGAGGGAACGGGCATTGGAATGACTGGCGCAGAAAGGCTTTTTGGCAAACCGGCACAAATCCCGGATGCCTGCATCAGACAGATGGGAAACATCAGGAATAATGCCAAGCTCTTCCATCCGCTCCAAAAATTCCATACCCAGATGAGTTAAACCCTGAGACTGGGCCAGACGGCTGGCGGCAGGCTCTCCGGGAAATCCCAGGCTGTTGGGGTAATTCCAGGTGAAAGTCATCATACGGACGCCGAGACGATGGAATTCTTCTAATTTTTCCAGGCTTCCCTCACATGCCTCCCCCTCTTCTAAAGTCATCAGCGCGGACATTTTTCCCTGAGATTCATGCGCAAGGATTTCTTCATAGGAAGTGACAGGCGCAATCATATCCTGGTTTTCCTTCATTTCCTCCTGAAAAATATGTATCTGCCGTTTGCAGTCTTTATAAGGAGAAGCCGATTCTCCGGTGTCCAGAAACATGGCGAAATTCTGGAGCAGATAGCCGGCCCGCTTCATTTTTTCCAAATCCAGCTGAAAAGAATTGCTGCGCAGCTTCACATTTTTGCCGCGGTTTCGTTCCCCGCAGATGCGGGAAATAGTGTCACAGTGCATATCTATAATTTTCATAAATGGTCGCCTCCATAGGAGTAAACAAGGGCTTGTTACAAAATGCGGCAGCCCCTACAGTACAAATTAATTATAACATGTGTAACCTGGAGCGAAAAGCAGTAATTTGTCGATATTGGGATTTATTGGAAAAAATCTGTTTATTTGAATATTTTTTTCAAAAACCTTCGTTTATATCTATGGGAAACGCTGCGGCAGGAAGAAACGGTTCTGTTTACAGGAAAACCGTCGGCTTTCACAGTTTTCGGGAAAAGTAAGAGAAGTGTAAGATAAATTTAGCTTTATTTTAAGAAACGGCTGATAAAATAAGAAAAATGAAGTTCGGGAAAGGGAGGAAGCAGGTTGGAAAATCTAATCAGAGTTCAGGACATGTGTAAAATCTACAACCCCGGTGAAAATGAAGTCCGCGCGCTGGATCATGTGAATCTGGAAATTAACCGGGGAGAATTTGTGGCGATTATCGGGCATTCCGGTTCCGGAAAATCTACTTTAATGAATATGCTGGGATGTCTGGATGTGCCCACCTCCGGCACGTATTATCTCAACGGCAAAGATGTGTCAACCATGAAGGATAATCAATTGTCGGAAATACGGAACCAGGAAATCGGGTTTATTTTTCAGGGATTTAATCTGATTGCAAATCTGAATGCCATGGAAAATGTGGAACTGCCGCTGATTTACCGGGGAATCGGCAAAGGAGAACGGCACAGGCTTGCAAAAGAAGCGCTGACGAAGGTAGGGCTTTCGAAACGTATGGAGCACAAGCCTTCGGAAATGTCAGGGGGACAGCAGCAGAGGGTGGCCATTGCAAGGGCCATTGCGGCAGAGCCGCCGGTGATACTGGCAGATGAGCCTACCGGCAATCTGGATTCCGCTTCTACAAAGGAAATTATGGAAATCCTGAAAAGTCTGCATGAGGCAGGCAGAAGCGTGATTCTGATTACCC
Organism: Petralouisia sp.; assembly: GCF_056822245.1. Lineage (NCBI taxonomy): Bacteria > Bacillati > Bacillota > Clostridia > Lachnospirales > Lachnospiraceae > Petralouisia > Petralouisia sp. The sequence continues at coordinate 94,997 of NZ_JBQIOP010000003.1, forward strand.
ACGACAATGATATTGCCGATCAGGCAAAACGGGTGGTTCGTATTTTGGACGGCAAAATTGTGGAGGATTATTATAATGAAAATAAAAAGTTTTAAATCGGGAAAATCTCAGGAGGGAACAGTTATGAAAAAGCACAAAAAAATCTGGAAAATTGTGATTCCGGCGGCGGTTTTTGTGGTAATTATCTGTGTTATGGGGATAAATTCCGCTAAAAATGCAGAAGAAGCCATGACAAACGCCAGGAACGTAGAGTGTGTGACGGTGGAACGGGGAAATGTATCAGAAACGGTGGAAACCAATGGAACCGTAGTCAGCGGTCAGCAGAAAACCATATTTTCTCCGGTGAATGCAGAGGTGGAGACGGCGGATTTTCAGACAGGGGATCTGGTGAAGGAAGGGCAGAAACTGGTGACCTTTGATTTAAAGGATCTGGAGAATCAGAACCAGAAAGCAGAGCTGACGGTAAAGGCAAATCAGCTTGGCTATCAGGATTCCGTAAACAAATCCAACGAAGCAGCAGTAAGGCAGGCCCAGGCCCAGGCGGAGGCCAATGCCCTGCAGGGACAGGTGGATGCAAAACAGCAGGAGATTGCAGAGCTGACGTCGGCGGTTTCCGGTGAGGCAAAGGAGCAGGCGGAGGCCGAAAATCGCCGGCAGCAGGAAGCGCAGGCGCAGCAGAAAGAGCTGCAGAAGGAACTGAAAAAGGCAGAAAAAGCATTGGAAAAATCCAAAGCGGCTTACGATCAGGCAGTAATGGAACAGCAGACGGCTCAGGTGAACTTTGATGCGGCAGCCGCTTCCGGAAAAGAAGAGGAGCTGGAAGCAGCCAGGAAAGCGCTGAACTTGGCAAATGAAAAACTGGCGGAAACAAAAGGGGCTTATGAGGCCGCCCAGGAGCTTGTGAACACGCTCAGCAGCCAGGCAGAAACCTTACAGCCTGTATCTGCAGATTTGGCGGAGGGAACCGGCAGAACGGAGCTGCAGCAGAGGCTTGAAGCCGCCCAGGCAGAGCTGGCAGAACTGCAGGCAAGACTGGAAAGCCAGAAATCCATTGCTGAGGCAGACGCAGGAACTTTGAGCGGTGCGGCAAGGGCGCAGATGCAGACCAATAACAATCTGGCGGAACTGGAAAGTCAGTCTTTGGAGGAATTGATTCTCCAGGGGCAGCAGGGGATCTCAGCGGAATTTAACGGCGTCATTTCAGATAAGCAGGTGGTGGAGGGCGCTGTTGTTTCACAGGGAATGGAGCTTTTTACACTGCAGAGCATTGATGATGTAAACGTAGAAGTAACGCTGTCCAAAAATGTTTATGATAAAGTCAAAGAGGGGCAGAAAGCGGAAATTACTTTTGCAGGGAATACCTATGAAGGAACAGTCAGCCGCATCAGCCGGATTGCAGAAAACGGGGCGGCAGGAACCAATCAGGCGGCTGTGGCTGCAGCGGGAATTCAGGCTACCGTGCATGTGGATCACCCGGATGACAATATTTTCCTGGGTGTGGACGCCAAAGTGAAGATTCTTGCGGCAGAAGCAAAAGATGTGGTAATCCTGCCCACTGAAGCAGTCAATATCGGAAAAGACGGTACGTTCTGCTGGGTCAGCCAGGACGGTATTTTAACAAAACGCATGATTACAACCGGCGTCACCTCGGATGAATGCGCAGAGATTACAGAGGGAATTGAGGAAGGGGAGCAAGTCATTGCAGATCCGGGAAATCACGAAGAGGGTGATCCGGTTACGCTGACAGAACAGGGACAGGAACAGACGGAGGAATAGAAGAGCATCTGAAAAATAGTTTCAATGTTGAGGTATTAAAATGGGAAATATGACAGAATATGTCAAGATGGCATTTAAAAACATTATTGCAAATAAAGGCCGCTCCTTCCTGACCATGCTTGGCATTATTATCGGAATCGCTTCTGTAATTATGGTAATGTCCGTAGGAGACGGAACCGCCGATGCCATGAATTCAGAAGTGGCAGACCTTGGCACAGGCCAGATTGATGTGTATTGCAGCGAAGATGCGTCAAACGAAGGAGAATGGATTACGCCGGAAGATTTAACGGCCATCAGAGAGCAGCTGGAAGGGGTGGACGGCGTAACGCCCAATGACGGCTCTTCGGGAAGCGCCGTTACCGGAAAAGGGGAATTTGCAATATCATTAAACGGCGGAACAGAAGATATGCAGAAATCCATGAATTATAATATGAAGCGGGGGTCTTATTTTACTTCTGCGGATGTGGAGGAAGGAAACCGTGTCTGCGTAATTACAGACAGCGATGCAAAACGGCTTTTCGGTTCTGATGATGTGGTGGGAATGGATATTGAGCTGAACGTCAATGGAATTATGGGCAGCTACCGGATTGTGGGAGTGGCGCAGCAGAAAGAAAATGGAGGCTTTGTCAGTTATACTTATGAGGGAATGCCGGTATCGCTGAGTGTGCCCTATACTTCTTTTGAGCATTTTGGATGGGAGAGTGATTCTTTCTACTCTGCCACAGTTTTTGCCAATGACAAGGTCAGCGGCGAAGAAGTGGCGAAAGACATCATTCATCTGCTGGAAACCAGGCACCGCTGCGCCGGAGAAGAATATTACCAGATTCAGAGTTTTCAGGATATGGTGGCAGAACTGAATAGTATGCTTGCCATTGTAACCACATTTATTTCCTGCGTGGCCGCTATTTCCCTGATTGTAGGGGGAATCGGCGTAATGAATATTATGTTGGTGTCTGTGACAGAGCGTACCAGGGAAATCGGAATCCGCAAATCTTTGGGAGCCAAAACCTCTTCCATATTAATGCAGTTTTTAGCGGAAGCAGCAATTCTCACGATTGTAGGCGGAATGATAGGCATCCTTCTGGGACTTTTGGGAGCGGTAGGAGCCTGCAGCCTGATGAGTGCTTCCATGGGCAGCGTTATTCATCCCGGCATTAAGGCCAGTACAATTCTGGGGGCAACGCTGTTTTCCTGCGGAATCGGTGTGTTTTTCGGTATATATCCGGCCAGGAAAGCGGCCAAGTTAAGCCCCATTGAGGCCCTGCGGAGGAATTAGGAACAACTTGCGCTTACAAGAGAGATGGGAATGCCTTGAAATTCCAGCAAATTTGTTGCACAGTGCCGCTTCCTTTTCGATTGAGAATATGGTAACATAAACATAAGACAGACGGGAAATTCAATTGTATCACTCAGGGAGGAATCAGCATGGCAAATCAGGACAGGGAAGAAAAAACTGCAAAATTTCTGGATATGGTAGCAGGGTCAGACAATATCGTATTTTTCGGCGGCGCCGGGGTGTCTACAGAAAGCGGAATTCCGGATTTCCGCAGCGTGGACGGGTTGTATAACCAACAGTATGACTATCCGCCGGAGACGATCTTAAGTCATACTTTTTACAGACACAATACAGAAGAATTCTATCGGTTTTACCGGAATAAGATGCTGTGCCTGGATGCGAAGCCCAACATGGCCCATAAAAAATTGGCGGAACTGGAAAAGGCAGGCAAGGTGAAAGCAGTCATCACCCAGAATATAGACGGCCTCCATCAGCTTGCAGGAAGCAGAAAGGTTCTGGAACTTCATGGAAGCGTTCACCGGAATTACTGTGAATCCTGCCATCAGTTCTATGATGCAGAATATATATTAAACAGCGAAGGGGTGCCCCATTGCGGGAAATGCGGCGGAGATTTGAAGCCCGATGTGGTACTGTATGAAGAAGGGCTGAATAACCAGACCATTCAGGAGGCAGTTTTGTATATCAGCCAGGCAGATATGCTGATTATCGGCGGAACCTCCCTGGCAGTCTATCCGGCAGCAGGGCTTGTGGACTATTACCAGGGAAAGAAGCTGGTGCTGATCAACAAGACGCCCACCCCCAGAGACAGCATGGCCGATCTGGTTCTCCAGGAAAGCATCGGAGCATTGTTCGGAAAAATTAATCTGCAGTATTAAAGTGCGTTTGAAACAGAAAACAGGAGGAAGCATATGCCCATACCATTTGAAATCGGAGACATCGTACGTTTGAAGAAACAACACCCCTGCGGCAGCAATGAATGGGAGGTGCTTCGGGTGGGAGCGGATTTCCGCCTGAAATGCTTGGGGTGCGGCCACCAGATTATGATTCCGAGAAAACAGGTGGAGAAAAATACCAGGGGAATTCGGAAAAAAGAAGAACAGATTGGATAATTTTAGCAGATGAGGACAGCAAAAGAAAAGAGAAGTAAGAAAAAAATAGTAACCCCTCATGATGCTCAGCCTGCCGTCCGTCGGGCCGCATGGCCATCCAGACTATGGAAGCCAAAGGCTTTCATAGTAAAAGCGGCAGGTATCTTTTTGTGCCTGCTACTAATCTTTTATATCCTTTTGGTGAATGTTCTGGTAAGCGCAGCATTGGTGCCTTCCTTTATGGAAAAACTAGAAGCTTTTGAACGGATTACGGAGGAGAGTTATGCGGCTCAGGTGCAGACATCGGATATTAAAGGAAACCGGCAGCTGGCATTGAATGAGACAAAAGAATGGCTGAAAACAGCGGAGCATCAAAAGTTATCGGTGGAAACAAATGACGGATATCGGCTGATTGCAGAGGAATTTCCTGCAGAAGAAACAGATTCAGAAAAAGGCGTCGGTGGGAAAAATCATAAATGGGTGCTTCTGCTTCACGGCTATACCGGTTGGAAAGAGGAAATGTATCCGTTTGCCTACTGGTATCACAAACAGGGCTATCATGCCCTTGTGCCGGATCTGCGGTGTCAGGGAGAGAGCCAGGGAGATTTCATCGGGATGGGGTGGACGGATCATTTTGACTGCATGCTTTGGATAGATTATATCCTTTCTCAGGATGAAGAAGCTCAGATTGTAATTCACGGCCAGTCCATGGGCGCAGCCACAGCTTTGATGATGACAGGGGAAGAACTGCCGGGGCAGATACAGGCAGTGGTTTCTGACAGCGCCTATACAGACGCTTATTCCATGTTCGGTGAGAAAATCAAAGACTGGTTCGGACTTCCGGCATTTCCTCTGGTGGATTCCGCCTGCCTGATGCTGCGTCTGCGGGGCGGATATAACCTGAAAGACGCTTCAGCCCTGGAAGCGGTGCAAAAAAGCGGGACGCCCACCCTGTTTATTCATGGCGATTCGGACGCTATGATATCTGTCCAGATGTCCAGAGAATTGTATGAAGCGGCAGCCTGTGAGAAAGAGCTTCTGATTGTGGAAGGAGCCGGGCATGGGCAGACTCAGGAGAAAGATCCGGATACATATTATAATACAATCCGTAATTTTTTGAATAAAACCCTTGAAAATGCAGACAGGTTGTGATAAGATGAAATCTCGTGATATAATAATTTATCCTTGCTCTCGACAGTGATTGAGGGCCGGAGACCAGAAGGAGGTACGATGAGCATGAACAAATATGAATTAGCTCTTGTTGTTAATGCAAAAATCGAGGATGAAGAAAGAGCCGCAGTGGTAGAGAAAGCGAAAGAGTATATTGCTCGTTTCGGCGGCGAGATAACTAACGTGGATGAATGGGGCAAGAAGAGACTTGCTTATGAGATTCAGAAGATGCGTGAAGGTTTCTATTACTTTATCCAGTTCGATGCACCGGCAGACTGCCCGGCAGAATTAGAGAAGCGCGTGCGTATTATGGACAATGTGCTTCGGTTCTTGTGCGTTAGACAAGATGAGGCGTAATAGAAAGAGGAGATTAGATGAATAAGGTTATACTGATGGGCAGATTAACCAGAGATCCTGAAGTGCGTTACTCCCAGGGAGAATCCGCAACAGCGGTTGCAAGATATACATTGGCAGTAGACAGAAGATTCCGCCGTGACAACGATCAGCAGACAGCAGATTTTATCAACTGCGTTGCTTTTGGAAAAGCCGGTGAATTTGCGGAAAAATATTTCCACAAGGGAATCAAGATTGCCATAACCGGAAGAATCCAGACCGGAAGCTATACCAATCAGGAAGGGCAGAAGGTCTATACCACGGATGTGGTTGTGGAAGAACAGGAATTTGCTGAGAGCAAAGCGGTAAGCGACAGCCAGGCAGGAGGATTTCAGCCTGCAGGCAGGCCGGCCCCCAGCGCGGCAGTCGGAGACGGATTTATGAACATTCCGGACGGGATTGATGAGGAATTACCCTTTAATTAGAACAGGAGGTAAATAAAATGGCTTATAATAAAACAGACAGAGGCGATTCTCCCATGAAGAGAAGAGGCGGAATGCGCAGAAGAAAAAAAGTTTGTGTATTCTGCGGAAAAGACAATGTGATTGATTATAAAGATACCAATAAGTTAAAGAGATATATCTCTGAAAGAGGAAAGATTCTTCCCAGAAGAATTACCGGAAACTGCGCAAAGCACCAGAGAGCTCTTACCGTTGCAATCAAGAGAGCAAGACATATTTCCCTGATGCCCTATGTGACAGATTAAGCCCTGGGATAATCTATGATTTTTGTATTATAATGATGATAGTATTTAAAAGGTCAATTATCGTCGGATAATTGGCCTTTTTCATATATTTGGCCCGTATGGCAGAAATTACCTGTGAAATGTGGGAAATCCTAGTAAAAATGCGGAGTATTGGCATTGAAAGGACAAAAAAGAGTGTGATATAATATAATCCACAAGAACATGACACCAGGTATGATCGTGAGTATGGGCAGGTAGGCGCGGATGAAATACCATCGTTTAAAGTATCGTTTATGCATGCAGCACAGCTTTGACGGAAAAGAAGAGCACAAACATCAGCATTTAATTGAAATTGAGATTGTGGCAAGGCATATGTCGGAAGATTTTCTGGAATTTGCCAGTATGGATTCTGTGTTAGAGCAGGCGTTCGGCCCTTATCAGTACCAGTATCTCAATGATTTTCCTGAGTTCGAAGGAGACACCAGTATTGAACATTTGGGAGAAGTATTCTATTTAAAAGTAAAGGATGCACTGGAGCGACAGCACTGGAAATTTGCCCGCTTTGAGATCAGCGAGACGCCTTTACGCGTTTATGCAATTGCAGAAGAAACTTTTTAAGATTGAGCCAACTTGTTAAGGGAGGAATTTTATGAAAGCCAGAAAGATTGTCAGAGGAGCCGCGGCAGGGTTACTGTCCATCTCTCTGTTATTTTCAGGATTGCCTGTGGCAGCGGCAGAATCAGGGTATCATACGCCTCTAAGTGTGAAAAAGACGGAGAGAGGCAGTTCCAAAGCATTGGAACAGAACCCGGCGGGAGAACAGCAGAGTCCGGGCAGCAGCCGGACAGGAGAGGGCGGAGAGAGCCAGAATCCATCCGGCAGCCAGACCGGGGATGCGAATTATACCCAGAATCCGGCAGAGGGAACAGAAAGTACCCAGAATCCGCCGGGAGAGCAGGGCAGTTCGGATATGAGCCGGACAGAGGGAACCGGGAATACCCAGAATCCCTCGGAAGGATCGGGCCAGACCGTAAATCCGTCAGAAGAACAGGGCAATCCCAACAGCAGCCAGGCAGAAGGAACGGACAATACGCAGAATCCGTCTGACAGCCAGGCAGGGGATGGCCAGAATCCATCTGACAGCCAGGTCGGGGATGGCCAGAATCCGGCAGAAGGATCAGAGCAGACGGAGAATTCGGACGGAAGCCAGACCGAGGATACCAAAAGCCCTGAGGGGGAATCAGAGAATTTGGATTCCCAGTCTGATTCGAAGGATGGGAACACAGAGGATAAGAATGCGGATGAAGCCGGAGGGCAGGATGCTCAGTCTGAACTGAAGGATGAGAACGCAGAGGATAAGAATGTGGACGAAGCCGGAGAAGATCAGCTTGCCGCTTCCAAAGCCTATCACAGCGTAAACGGCAGCATTTCCATTGACGGCAGTCTTTCCGACTGGGCAGGAGTGGCAGAACGCTCCGGTTCCGGCATGGATTACTGGAAAGCTGCATTTTCTCCCGATGGCGGTACGCTGTATCTTAGCTTTACAGGAAGCGCCAGTACAGAGTGGGACTATGGTTTCACAAGCAATAAATTTCAGTTTGCATATCCCGACGGCGCATCCGATATAAGCAGCGGAATTTCTGTTGCTGCGTCCCAGGGAGAAGCGAAAGTGAAGAATGCCTATTACGGTGATGTTCCGGGAGCGGAAGCGGCAGTAATCAACGAAGCCCATGGAAATAACCCGGGGCCTTACACGGTGGAGCTTGCAGTTCCGGTGAGTTTTTTCCACAGCAGTGAGTTTACCCTTACCTTCGGCGGGACTCAAGTATCGTCCCAGGAGATTGAACAGGTAAACGGTGATTCCATAGAAGATGATCTTCCGGCTGTTTATAATGGAATCAGTATTGACGGTAAGTATGCGGACTGGAAAGCAGTGGAAAAGACAGACGCCTCCTGTCCTAACAGCGCCCATACCGGGTGTCTGTCACAGGTTGCGGCAGTGTTTGACGGAGACTGGTTCTATATTTATATCAAAGACGGAAAGGGCAGCAATGCATCCGGTGCGGGAACCCATTCCAACGGCAAGTTTGCCATAACCTCTGATCTGGGATATGAGACAGACATTCAGTTGACTACAACGCCGGAAATCAATGGCGTTAACGGCGCCAAGGTTGCCTATGTGGGAAGCGAATGGGAGATTGCCATTCCGAAAGATCAGCTTCCCAAGTACCGGGAAAGCCTTTCTTTTGGATTCTATCTGGGTGAGCCTCTGGTTGGCAGTATCGTAAATCTGCAGCCTGACAGCGGAAATAACCTGGAAAATCTTTTTGACGGAATTAACTTTGACGGCCAGTACGATGACTGGGAAGATTACGGCCACAGCACCATTCAGTATGCCACGGCAGGTTCTCAGGAGTCCCAGATTGACGCCAAAGGCGCACTGTATTCCAGTGACGGAAAACTGTACGGGCATGTGGTGACAACTATGCCGCAGCATTTGCAGGAAGCCGGACAGGAATTTACAGAAGCCATTACCATTGCATTTAATCAGAGTATGGACAGTCTGAAAAGCGGCTCTGTAGATCAGAGTATGGTATTTTACCCGAGATTTGTAACGGTAGATGCCAATGGAACCATTGACTGGAATCCCAGACGGGCAGGTCTGCCGGAAGGTACATACGAATATCATATTGTTTCCCGGGACGCCTGGGGACAGTCCCAGAATATCAGCAATCTGCAGGAGATGGATCAAATATACGGGAAGATGATTATGACCATCGGAACAAATGGGAAGGATGAAATGGAATATTATCTGGAATTGCCCATGATTGCAAAGAAGCTGGGTGTGGACGAAACCAGTCTGAAAGAAATTGCAGCCCAGTACGGACGGATTGGGCAGGAGTGGATTTTCACAGCAGGAACTTCCACAGGGCCGGTTGCGGGAGTGGCAGTCTGCATTGCCACGGTCGGCATTGTGCTATGGTATAAAAAGAAGAAAAAAGGTGAATTAATACCGGCAGCGGTATAATTCAGCACAGAAGAAGGATTCAGGAGGAATGGGCATTGGAAAACAGAAAGAAGTCGTATAATCTGATTTTATTAATGCCCGTTCTTTTTGCAGTGGCCGCATATGGAATTGCATTGACTGTGGGAAACAGCGGCATTTATCCCAGCGGAAAAGATACGCTGGGGCATCTCTATCAGGGGGATGTGCTTTATCGGGCAGTTCAGAACGGAGATTACTGGCCTGCGTTTGATTTCCTTTGGTATAACGGTATGGAAATGATGCGTTACTGTGCGCCGGTTCCAATTTATCTGCTGGCCGGATGTCAGTACATCGGCGGCAGTTCCATGGGCGGTTTTCTGGTTTTTGTTATGTTTGTCTGCTTTGCGGGAGCAGTGTCATGGCTATATGTGGGATTGAAACTGGAACGCCCTTATCTGGGGGCGTTTTTAGGTATTTTGTGGTTTTTTATGCCCAACAATTTACGTACGCTGTTTTATGAGGGAGATTTGCCGAAATCTCTCTGTATTGCAATTCTTCCTCTTTTTGCATATTGGATGTATGATTATCTGAAAAGCGGTCGTTGGCATCTTTTGCCCAGGATTTCCCTTTGTTTTACATGGTTTGTGTTGTGCCATTCCGGATATGCGGGGATGGTTTTGATTGCATTTACATTGTTTTTTATGGTTAATATGGTGATTTATCATCAGTGGCGGCGGCAGGCGAATGCATGTTTTGCAGCGGTGTTGGGGTATCTTTTGGCGGGATTCTGGCTGATACCCTCTCTCACCGGCAGAACAGTCTCCTCAGACAGTCTGGAGAGACTGGCGGACTTTTTCCAAAATGTGTTTTTGTCCGTAGATCCTGCCGCCCGGATGCACCGGGGCAGCGTGGACGCTTATTTTGGGCTGGCCGCAGCTTTACTGGCTGTCTTTGGAATATTCTTAAGCAAGAAGAAATCCATGTCCGGATTCTGGACTGGAATCATAATTCTGGTACTCAGCTCAGAGACATGTTATCTGGTTTTGAAAATACTGCCGGGCGGGGAATATTTTCAGATGCTTCGTTTTATTTCCATTGGATTGTGCATGATTTTATTTGGATTTTTGGCCTGGGATACTTTAAAGCGCGGGTGGATTGTGTTGTTTTTGGCACTGTTGGTTGTGGATGTTATACCTTCCCTGCCGCTGATTCTGGGCAATCGCTCAGGGGCTGCTCCAGAGGAGCGGATGGCATATTATTCGGATGCGTCGTTGATTGGAGCGGCAAAAGAGATGACGGAGCAGAGAATGGCGCTTCTGGATGAAAGCAGTCTGGGCTCCATGAGCGCGTATCTGATGACCGGTTATGGGAAGCCGGTGGCTTCCTCCTATGGCGCAGCGGAGCAGGCGGCGGCAACCGTAACGAATTTTAAGCAGATTGACCGGGCATTGGAGGAAGGAAACTATCTCTATCTGTTTGACCGGTGTATGGAGCTTGGAAATGACACAGTTGTTATTCAACTGGATTTTATCAGCAATCCCAGAAAGCACCCGGTGCGTGAACTGGATATGGCGGCGGAACGCGTTGGTTATGAACTGATGGATTTTAATGAAAATTACCGGTTTTATAAACTGGCGGAGGAAGGAACCTGGGGAACTGTGACAGAATACAGAGCCGTTGGCATCGGATATGATGCGCCTGGAATTTCCCGCCAGTTTCCCATGATTGAGGAAACAGAGAGCAGAAACCTGAATGATTACACATTTGAGGAGCTGCAGAAATATGATTTGATTTATCTGGCAGGATTTACGTATGATGACAAGTCATCTGCGGAAAAATTAATTATGGATTTAAGTGAGGCGGGGGTTCGGATAGTCATTGCGGCGGATGGTATTCCGGACGACAGAGGCAGCCGGGAACAGAGTTTTCTGGGCGCAGTCTGCAATGACGTTTCATTTTCCCAGGGCTATCCGGAACTGGACACAGTGGACGGAATTTTGGACACCAATCTGTTTCCCGACGGACACAGGGAATGGAGTACCGTATATATGAACGGTCTGAAGGAGGTCTGGGGAAACGTGAGGGATGAAAACCTGGAACTGCCGTTTTTCGGAACTGTAAAAAATGACAATATTGTGATGGTTGGCCTGAACCTGACTTATTACTACAGTTTGACACAGGATGAAGGAGTGGGAAAGCTTTTGAGCCGCGCCATGGATTTGAGCCCTGAGGAACTGCCAAAGCGTGAGATTATTCCCTATACGGTTCAGTATCAGGAGAAGGGCGTCACGCTTACCGCAGAGACAGATGAACTGAATACGGGCCTTGCCTGGCATGACAGTTTTTCAGCAAACCGGGAGATTTACGGGAAGAATCATCTGACTTATATTCAGTCAGGAACCACTGTAATTTCGTTTACTCATCCTTATTGGAAGGAAGGAGCGGCAGTCAGCCTTGCAGGTCTGGTTCTGCTTCTGGCATTTACGCTGCACCGGCGGAAACGGGCAGGAGGAATCGTATGATAAAATATATAGCAGGATTGGCAGGACTGGCAGTATGGCTGTTTTTTCTGCGTGTGCTCAATAAGAGCAAATTGAATTTCTGGCATTTTCTGGTAGGAAGCGCAGGCGCTTTTATTCTGATGCTTCTGTTTCTGCAGCCCGTGTTCACCCAGCCTTTGGCCAGGATTGTGGCGCTTCTGGCGGGCCTTCCCGGGAAAATCGGAGACATCTACAGCGCGCATTATAAATACGGCGTGATTTTTATAGAATCGGCGGCAGGGGCAATTTCACTGAAAATAGATTTTGAGTGCTCCGGGATTATTGAGATTCTCGCATATCTTTCCCTGCTGATCTTTTACCGGGTGTATACGGTATATGAGCGGGTCTATGTGGGAGTGCTGGGAGTAGTGGCAATTGTGCTGGCTAATGCCCTGCGGATCACAGTGATTTCCCTTATGATTTATTTCGGCGGCGTGGATATGTACCATGTTGCCCACACCTTTATCGGGCGGTTTGTATTTTACGGACTGTCTGTGATCCTGTATTTTTACGTATTTACGAAACCGCAGATTATCAAGCAGAAAGTGGGAAGTTTTCAATATGACGGTGATAAATAATTTTTTAAATTCCATTTTGTTTTGGGCGGCCTGGATTATTATTCCGCTGGTGATGGAGATTATTCCTTCTCTGGGCAGTATGCTGATTCTGGTGAAAAAGAAGCTGTTTTCCCGTCAGTATGGCGATCCTGTGTTCTGGCCGGAGATTACGCTGATTATTCCGGTGTACAATTCACAGGATTCCCTTAAGGAGTGCATCCGCTCCATCAATGACAGTGATTACCCCAATGAGAAAATGCGGATTTTTCTGGTAAACAATCAGGGAAAAGATAATTCTTTTGAGGTCTATACGAAATGTCAGGAATTATATCCGGATCTGCTGATGCAGTGGCTCAACGCCAAACAGGGGAAATCCCGTGCGCTGAATCTGGCGCTGTTCAACGCGGACGGAAAATATATCATCCATGTGGACAGCGACGGGCAGTTTGAGCCCCATGCCATCAGCAATATGGTGCGGAAATTTGAGAGCTGCCAGGATGTGGACTGTATGACCGGCGCAATCCTCACCATGCCGGAGATGATTGAGGAATACCGGGGGATGTTCTCAAGGCTGCTCCGCAAAATGGAGTTTATGGAATATGCCCAGGCATTTTTGGCCGGACGGAATTATGCTTCGGAAACAAATTCCATCTATACGCTTTCGGGGGCGTTTTCTGCATTCCGGAAATCTGCGGTGCTGAAATCCCAGCTTTATAATACGGATACCATTTGCGAGGACACCAATATTACGTTTCAAATGCGTTTTTTGCAGAAAATCCGGGTGGAAATCTGTGAAAATGCCATTTTCTGCGTAGATCCAATTGAAGGCGTGAATAAACTTTACACCCAGCGGCAGCGCTGGCAGCGGGGAAGTCTGGAGGTGTCCCATCAATTTCTGGAAAAAGATTTACAAGTGCGCAAAATGTTCAGCAATGTGATGGTTCGAACGCTGATGTATGATCATACGTTTGCATTTCCAAGGCTGATTTGGTATCTGGCTTTGATCTGCCTGATGTTTATGAATTATTCTGCCGGAATGATTTTGATTTCCACAGGCGCTATTTTCCTGCTGTATATCATCAGCGGATATCTGTATTATTTTTCTACCGTGGGCTTTTTGAGGGAATTTGATGAGCTGAGACGGTATTACCGAAAACACTGGTATGTGGTGCCGCTGCTTCCGTTTTTTAATTTTACGGTGTTTTTTATCCGGTTTGCAGGGGTGATTAACAGTATCAATACAGACAGCGCATGGAAAACCCGGACATTGACAGACGAAGGGGAGGATTTTCGGGCGGAATTGAAGGCTGAGGCCGGAAAACTGCTGAATCTGCTGCGGAGGGCGCGGAAAGCGGTAAATTACGAGTAGGGAATGGAGCATATGAAACGCAAAATTAATTTTTTCATTGTAACGGCTCTTGTGGTATTTTTTGCCATGGCAGCGGATGTATTTATTATCTGGCAATTGAATAATTATGAGACGAGGTTCCTGGAGCTGTACGGAGCGGAGCAGGACGGTTATGTTAAGGTGGTTCTGGGGGAAATTAACCGTCTGGGGGATGATGCAACAGAGAAGAATATTACTGAGATTATCAGTTCTTTAGACGCCACGGCAAGCAGATATTGGACGGTCAGCAAAGAGGATTCCATTCTGTTTGTGAAAAGCGTGACGGAAACTAACCGCTACAAAGGATTTACGGACGGCACGTATTATGCCAGCGACTCGGCAGCCGCCTTTATGAACCGTCTGAGGCTGAATCAGGTGGGGCATCAGATCATTTATCTGAATGAAGATCGGTTTATTGCTTCCGGCATGATTTTTGAATGGCGCGGTCAGCAGTACCGGATTTGTCTGCTGACCTACGACAAGGTGCTTCTGGAGGACAATATTCTGCTGGAGTGTAAAAATTCCATTATTATTATTTTGCTGCTGGTTCTGGCCCTTCTGATTATCCTGAGTATGATGATGTCGAAAAAAATCAGAGGGCAGGCGTCTCGGATTGCCTTGCAGGAGGAGCGTGCGATCTGGCAGAATCAGCAGTTGGAACGATTGGACGAGCAGATGAAGCGGGAACATGCCTTCAGCGCCAGAAAACGCGTATTTAAGCATACGGTGTTGGATGAATTTCTGCAGGAATTGGATGAAAGAGGGGCCAAACCGATTCATTTTGCAGTATTTGAGACAGAAACCCAGGAGTCCAGGGACGAATTTTTTGAACATATGCAGATGGTTTTGGATAACCGGGTGCTGCGTTTTTCCATGGACGACAGGCTTGTACTGCTGATCTTTGCCCGGTATGAACAGGCGGTCAGCAGCAAAATTATCAGGTCTTTGGAAAACAAAAAGGTACGGAAGGTTGCTGATTTGTACTGTGAAGATAACACGGAAAGCTATAAGCGGCAGTTTGAGCAATTTTGGAAGGCGGTGGAAGAGGAATGAGGAAAGAAAAGCTTTACCGGGAATACCGTTTGAAATCGTATCTGAATATGAATCACTATATTACCATCAATGGAAAACAGGGGCAGACCCATCCCCATACCTGGGAATTTATCATTACAATAATCGTCAGCGGAACGGAATTTGTGGAATTCCGTACCTTTGAGTCATTGATAGAGGGGTATCTGGATCAATATCAGAATCAGATTATAAACACCATGAAACCCTTTGACCTGGTTGTGCCCACCATCGAAAACGTAACAGATCATTTTAATGAAGAGCTTCAGTCATTGCTGCGGGAGCACGGCGGGGAACTGGTTTCTGTGGAAGGAAGCGAGACGCCCACCAGAAGCTACATTGTCAGCCACAGAAATGAGCCGGATTTTCTGGAGCAGATTGAAAAAAAACAGACAGAGCAGATTTCCGGTGTGGTGCGGTATGTGGTGGATCAGATTATGGACGACGAGGATGAAGGATTTTAAACAGGAGAGTTTTAAAAAGACCAAGCGGGAAGGAAAGAAAAATGCAGAGAATTTATAAGAAAAAGATACTGAGCCGGTTTCTCTTAGCTGCAGCAGTGGTAAGCCTGTGCTGCGGGTGCGCTTCCAATCGGCTGGAGCTGACCGTAGATTCCGGGAGGGAGCCGGCCCAGGCTTCTGACAATTCCGGGAAAGAGGAGAAAAGCCTTCCCGTGTGCAGCGAGGACGGAGTGAAGTATTCTTTTCGGACCCGGGAAAAGACATTCCAGATTTACGGGGCAGACGGCAGGTGGCGGGATACGATGCCGGTGGGGGTGAATATCGGAGCAGGAAAACCGGGGGCGTTTCCCGGAGAGTTTGCAATTACCGAGGATGATTATCTCAGGTGGTTTCGTCAAATCAGTGAAATGCATGCAGATACCATCCGGGTCTATACGGTTTTGATGCCGGAATTTTATCACGCTTTGGCTACATACAATAAGACAGCCCAGTCGCCGCTTTATTTTATGCAGGGCGTATACAATAATGAAGAAGATATCAGCAGACTTCAGGACGCCTATGCCGAAGAGCGAAAGATTGAAAAAGACTGGATTGCAATGTGTAAAACCATTGTGGACGTGGTTCATGGAAACGCAGTGATAGAGCCTGAGGCGGGCAATGCCGGCGGCAATTATACGGCGGATGTTTCCCAATATCTGTGCGGATGGATTTTGGGAATTGAGTGGCAGCCGGAATTTGTAATAGGCACCAATGAGGCCAATCCGGGCAAAACAACTTTTGAGGGAGAGTATCTGTATACGAAAGATGCATCTCCCTTTGAAGTTTTTCTTGCTTCCGGTCTGGATGCCTGCATTTCCTATGAGATGAAACAGTATCAGATGCAGCATCCCGTTTCTTTTGCCAACTGGGTAACGACAGACCCCCTCTCCCATCCCGGAGAGCCAAATCCTGAGACGGAGGACGCAGTTTCGGCAGATGCGGAACACATTAAGGCAAGACCGGAATTTAAAGCGGGACTGTTTGCTTCCTATCATGTATATCCGTATTATCCGGAAATGATGCGGTATGCGCCGGAGCTGCTGACGGATGATCCGCCCAATCCCTACAAACACTATCTGAATGATTTGAACAGTTATCATACGATACCGGTGGTAATATCCGAGTTCGGTGTGCCTGCTTCCAGAGGGATCACCCACTTTGCCCGAGATCCGGGATTTAATCAGGGAGGACTGACGGAGGAAGAACAGGGAACGGCCATTGTATCCATGCTTTCGGATATTATTGATACGGAATGCGCAGGGGCTTTTGTATTTATCTGGCAGGATGAATGGTTTAAAAGAACCTGGAATACCATGGATTACACAGATTCCGATGTGCGGCCCTACTGGTGCGACGTCCAGACCAGTGAACAGTTTTTCGGACTGCTGTCTTTTGATCCCGGTGAAACGGCGGTGTGCACGGTGGACGGCAGAGACGGAGAATGGGAAGGTGAGGAACCGGTATTAGACAACGGGGAAACGGAATTGTATGTAAAAAGTGATGAGTCCTATGTATATCTGCTGCTCCGGGGCAAAAATGATAATCTGAAGATTGCCCTGGACACTATTGAAGAACAGGGAAATGAGGCGTACGGCGGAGCGGACTTTTTATTGGAAATAAAGGGAAAAAAGAAAAGCAGACTGTTGGTGCATCCTTATTATGATGTAAATTACTGGCTGTATACCACTGGAATGCACGCTTCCAACAAAGTACTGGAAGTAAAGGAGGGGTATGCAGACCCGGAAGCTCATACCTTCGCGCCTATTTATCTGATGCTGAACCGGCCGGTGGTTTTGACAGACGGCACAATCGTGGAGACAGAGCAGGTAGAAACCGGCAGGCTGCGTCATGGGAATGCAGATCCCCAGTCGGAAGGGTACAATTCCCGGGCTGATTTCTGTATCAGAGGCAATGTGACGGAGGTACGGCTGCCCTGGCTGCTTTTGAATATTGCCAAACCTAATGAAAAAATGCGCATTGCCGATTTGTATGCCAATGATGAAATCACTTATGAATCCATCCGTGAGATTCACTTTGAGATAGACGGGGAAAGAGGTTCTTATACCTGGAACGGATGGACAGAGCCCGGATATCGGGAGCGTCTGAAGGAGTCCTATTATATTCTGCAGGAATATCTGGAGAAACGGTAGAGAGTCCTTTAGCTCCGTTCTGGCAGTAATGAATCATCCGGTATGAACCTCTGTCTTGGAAATATAAAGCGTTTGCCGCAGTCCGGGGACAGAAAACGGTTATTGTAAGAATTCCAATGAAGTGGTATAATATGACGAAAGCAATGGGCAATGCAGACAGAAATGCCTGCACTGGCCTTGCAGAACGGAAACCTGAATGATAAGTGAGAACAACAAAGGTAGGAAAATCAATGAAAAGAAAAAATCACCCGGGCGGCCCGTTAAAGAATTATATGCACTGGCCCCTGATGCTGACTGTTTTGCTTGTACTGATGAATGCCCCCTTATACTATTTTGACAGGACTGCCGGAATCTGCGTCTCTGTATTTGCTGCATTGTATTTTCTGATTGCGCTGGGAATTTTTCTGGTCAACAGGTCCGCCATGCGCAATGAAGTAATCAGTTTTGCCACCCAGTACGGAACGGTTCAGAAGAAGCTGCTGAATGAATTTGAGATCCCCTATGCGCTGCTGGACTATAACAGCAAGATTTTGTGGATGAATGAATCCTTTTCCCGTATTACAGAGAAGGACAAGGGGTATCATAAGTCAATTGCTACGATTTTCCCGTCCATTACCAGGGAGCTTTTAGACCGGGAAGAACATAACGATCATATTAAGGTAGAGTGGAAGAACCGGGTGTACCGGGCAAGTGTGGGAAAGATTCATTTTGATGGAGAAGAATCGGAAGGAAATCTCATTGAAACGGATCATAAGGAGCAGTTTCTGACGACGCTGTATCTCTTTGATGAAACAGAGCTGTATGAGAGCATTCAGGAAATCAGGGATCAGCAGCTGGTAGCCATGCTGATTTACATCGACAATTATGAGGAAGCCTTAGAAAGCGTGGAGGAAGTAAAACGTTCGCTGCTGGTGGCTTTGGTGGATCGCAAGGTAAGCAAATATTTTTCAGATCGGGACAGCATCATTAAAAAGATTGAAAAAGACAAATATTTCGTGGCGTTCAAACAGAAGTATCTGGAGGCGCTGATTGAGAATAAATTCAGTATTTTAGAGGATGTCAAAACCGTCAAAGTGGGAAATGAGATGGCGGTTACCTTAAGCATCGGCGTTGGCATCAGCGGAAACAGCTATACCCAGAAATACGAATATGCCCGCATGGCCATTGACCTTGCCCTGGGCAGAGGCGGAGATCAGGTCGTAGTCAAAGAAGGGGAGAAGATATCGTATTTCGGCGGAAAATCCAGGCAGGTGGAGAAGATGACCCGGGTAAAAGCCAGGGTGAAGGCTCATGCGCTGCGGGAAATTATCGAGAGCCGGGAAGAAGTGTTTATTATGGGACACAGTATCAGCGACATGGACGCCTTCGGAGCATCCATAGGCATTTACTGTGCGGCCCAGGTGCTTGGGAAGAAGGCCCATATTGTACTGGATGAGGTGACCTCCTCCCTGCGGCCCATGAAGGAATGCTTTTCCGAGGAGAAGGGATATCCGGCCGATATGTTTTTACGGAGTGAGCGGGCGCTGGAACTGGCCGATTACCGGAGCGTGGTGGTGGTAGTGGATACCAACCGGCCCAATTATACGGAATGCCCGGAATTGCTGACCAAGACAAAGACCATCGTAGTGTTTGACCATCACAGACAGAGCAGTGAAGTGATTGAAAATGCAGTGCTTTCCTATATTGAAACTTATGCCTCTTCCACCTGCGAGATGGTGGCGGAAGTGCTGCAGTATTTTAATGAAAATATCCATTTAAAACCCAATGAGGCTGACAGTATCTATGCAGGAATCCTGATAGATACCAATAATTTTATGACAAAAACAGGCGTGAGAACCTTTGAGGCAGCGGCCTATCTGCGGCGGTGCGGCGCGGAGGTGACCAGAGTCCGCAAGCTTTTGCGGGATGATATGGCGGCCTATAAAGCAAGGGCGGAGGCAGTGCGCCATGCGGAGGTTTACCGGGGCGCCTTTGCCATATCCATCTGCCCGGCAGACCGTGATGTGGAAAGCCCAACCATTGCAGGGGCCCAGGCAGCCAACGAACTGCTGAATATTGTAGGAATCAAAGCGTCTTTCGTACTGACAGAATATAATGAGAAGATATATATCAGTTCCCGTTCCATTGATGAAATTAACGTACAGCTTATTATGGAACGCTTAGGCGGCGGCGGCCATCTGAATGTGGCGGGCGCCCAGATGAAGGACTGCAGCGTAATGGAAGCAAAGCGAAGAATTGAAATGACATTAGATAAGATGCTGAAGGAAGGAGACATAGAAGTATGAAAGTAATATTATTAGAAGATGTGAAATCATTAGGTAAAAAGGGCGAAGTGGTCAATGTCAGCGACGGCTACGCCAGAAATATGCTGTTTCCCAAGAAACTGGGAATTGAAGCGACGAAAAAGAACATGAACGATTTGAAATTAAAAAATCAGCATGAGGAAAAGGTGGCCCAGGAAAATCTGGATGCGGCAAAAGCCCTGGCAGAAGAGCTTGCCGGCAAAGAGGTCGTGGTAACCATCAAAACCGGAGAGGGCGGGAAAACCTTCGGTTCCGTTTCTTCCAAGGAGATTGCGGAAGCGGCAAAAGCCCAGATTCAGATGGAGTTGGACAAGAAGAAAATGCAGCTGCCTGAGGGCGGCCTGAAAGCATTGGGCGTATATGAGGTGGGTATTAAGCTGCATCCCAAGGTGACAGGAACTTTGAAAGTAAAAGTGAAGGAAGCGTAATTTTATGGAGGAAGATCTGATCAAGCGGATTATGCCCAATAATCTGGAGGCGGAGCAGTCGGTGATCGGCGCAATGATTATGGACCGTGAAGCGATTATTATGGCCTCTGAAATCTTAATCCGGCAGGATTTTTATCATCAGCAGTATGGGGTCCTGTTTGAAACTATGGTGGAACTGTACAATGAGGAGCAGCCGGTGGATATGGTTACCCTTCAGAACCGTCTCCGGGAAAAGGATGTTCCGGCAGAGGTCAGCAGCCTGGAATTTGTAGGTGAACTGGTGGCCGCCGTGCCTACCTCTGCCAATATTAAATATTACGCCAATATTGTAAAAGAAAAGGCAACTCTGCGCAGGCTGATTAAAGTAAATGAAGAAATTGCCAATCAGTGTTATCTGGGCAGAGAAAGTCTGGAAGATATTATGGCAGATACGGAGAAAAAGATTTTCGATCTGCTTCAGAATAAAAGCGGCGGGGACTATGTGCCTATCAAGCAGGTGGTCATTCAGGCGCTGGAAAAAATTGAGCAGGCTTCTAAGACAAAGGGCAACGTTACCGGAA
This sequence comes from Petralouisia sp., assembly GCF_056822245.1. Lineage (NCBI taxonomy): Bacteria > Bacillati > Bacillota > Clostridia > Lachnospirales > Lachnospiraceae > Petralouisia > Petralouisia sp. Next base: position 115,885 of record NZ_JBQIOP010000003.1, read on the forward strand.
TTGCCACCGGGTTTGTGGATCTGGATTACCGCACTTCGGGGCTTCAGCCCTCTGATTTGGTTCTGGTTGCCGCAAGGCCCTCCATGGGAAAGACAGCGTTTGTGTTGAATATTGCCCAGTATGTGGCGTTTCACAGTGATCTCTGTACCGCAATTTTCAGTCTGGAAATGTCCAAGGAGCAGTTGGTAAACCGTCTGTTTTCCCTGGAATCCCGGGTGGACGCCCAGCTTCTCCGTTCCGGCAATCTGGCGGATTCTGACTGGGAGAAGCTGATTGAAGGCGCGGGAACCATTGGACGTTCCAAATTGATTATTGACGATACGCCGGGAATTTCTATTTCGGAGCTTCGCTCCAAGTGCCGGAAATACAAGTTAGAGCACGATCTTAAGCTGATTATCATTGACTATCTCCAGCTGATGTCCGGTTCCGGCAGGTCAGATTCCAGGCAGCAGGAAATCTCAGACATTTCCCGTTCTCTGAAAGGGCTTGCCAGGGAGCTGAATGTTCCGGTTATTGCCTTATCCCAGCTGAGCCGCCAGGTGGAGCAGCGGCCGGATCACAGGCCCATGCTGTCAGACTTGAGAGAATCAGGAGCGATTGAGCAGGATGCGGACGTGGTGATGTTTATTTACCGTGACGATTATTACAACAAGGATACGCCGGATAAAAATATTGCAGAAATTATTATTGCCAAGCAGAGAAACGGCCCCATCGGAACCATTAATCTGGTCTGGCTGCCCCAGTATACCAAGTTTGCCAATATGGAGAAACGATAAAAAATGTAGTTTTATGTAAAATCAGACAGATATTTTCCGTAAAAAGAAAGTATCTGTTTTTTGCTGTCATTATTTCACGATGAAAAAAGATTGTAACGGCAGAAAGAAATCGTTAAAATAGAATTAGTAAAAAGGGACAAGCTGATACTGAGCTCAGTGATACAGCAGGCAGGCCGGGCATCCGGAAGTCAAATCCCAAAAAGGAGGTTAAAATGTGGAAAATGTACGCTATATGATTTCGGACGCGGCAAACATTGTAAATGTTGAGTCCCACGTATTGCGCTATTGGGAAGAAGAGCTGGAGCTTGCCATCCCCCGCAACGAAATGGGACACCGTTATTATACAGAAGAAAATATAGCGCAGTTCCAAAAGATAAAAGAATGGAAAGAACAGGGCTATCAGCTGAAAGCCATTCGAATGATGATACATAGCGGTCAGCCGGCTGCAGGTACCGGAGAATTTTACGGGGGACAGCCGGCGGGAGAACTGCAGACAGGAGGGAATAACGTAATTCAGATGAACCGAGACTATGTGGAGACAGTTCCGAAACCCATGATGGAAAAACATAGCAACCCAATTTCCAATACGGTGAAGTTAGAGCAGTTCCAGTCCATGATGCTCACGATTGTGAAGCAGGCAATGGAAGAGAACAATCCGGCATTGGGAAAAGAGGTAGGAGTACAGGTAGGAGACCGGGTGCTGAAAGAAATGAATTATCTGATGCGGGAGCAGGATGAAGCCGAGGAAGAACGGTTCCGCAGGCTGGATGAGGCAATCCGCGCCACAAGGAAGAGCAAACGGTTCCACAGAGAGAAAAAAGAAAAGAAAGAAGCAGAAAAGCGGATGGGCAAAGAGAAAAAACTGAGCCCGAATCTGACCGTTACCGAATAAGGGAACGTATCAAAAAAGGAGCTGACATCTCAACCAGGATGTCAGCTCCTTATGTAGTTTGTCTTACGCTGCAAAGCGATAAGGATTAGCCCTGCTCAATAGCGCCTGTAGGACAGGAGCCTGCACATGTTCCGCAGTCGATGCAGGTATCTGCAGAAATTTCATATTTGCCGTCGCCAGCAGCGATTGCTCCTACTGGACATTCACCTTCACATGTTCCGCAGCTTACACAAGCGTCAGTAATTACGTATGCCATAATTAATTTCCTCCTTAATAAAATGAATGTTCGTCTCAGCTTCCTAAGTGGTAGCTTTGAACCCTATTTTAATACAAATGTCCTCTGATTACAAGTGAAAATTGCTAAAGTTTCTTTGTTTTTTATCCGAAATAGGTATTATCAAAAATCAGGCACAGGAAAAATGGGGCACAGATATGAATGTAAGAGTAGAGAACAGTAATGTGGCAGAAATTACCAGAGCCAGCCGCAGTGTGGAAATTAAGGGAACTGTGGCGGGAACTGCCCAGGAAACAAACACAGAGCAGGTGGAGAAAGATACCGGCATGGTAACCTCCCTGCAGCAGATCAGAGTAGAGACTTCGGTCTGTCCGGCAGATTCCCAGATTGAGAAGATACAGCAGGACGCGGAAAATGCCAAAACGGAGCTGATACAGCAGAAGATGGAAGTTGTGTCCAACACCATGTCGGAAAAAGACTGTGAGGAAATGGGCCGGGACGGATTCTCTGTGAACGGCACAGAGGTGGAAACCATTGTCACAGAGATTGACAAGATTAAAATGGAACTGGCGAAAGCCGGTGTGGATATCAGCGTGTTCGGAGATGAATTAAGCATGGAGCAGTTAGAAGCTCTGGCAGGGAACGCAGGAATGGCCAGCCAGTTAGCTTCAGCGCTCCGACAGGCGGATCTTCCGGCTACTGAGGAGAATATTTCCGATTGTATGGAAACCATACAGCAGGCGGCAGGCCTTGGGGATTGTTCGGATGAGATGGTGAAATATTTATTGGAGCATAACCTTCCTCCCACCGTGGAGAACTTATATAAAGCCCAGTACAGCACTAGCTACGGCGGGGGCAATGCCAGAACCGGGGCCGTTCCCATGGACGCTCAGCTGAGAACGCAAATCGGGCAGGTGATTGAGCGGGCGGGGCTTTCGGTGAATGAAGATACCTTAAACTGCAGTCAGTGGATGATAGAGAATGAGATTCCACTGACAGAAGAAAATCTGAGATATGCCATGGATTTGAAAGAACTGCAGCTTCCGCCAGAACCGGAGCAGCTGGCAGGGGCCATGCTTGAAGCCGTTGCAGAGGGAAACCGGCCCATGGACGCCATGGTATTAGAAGGCTACAGCAGCGGGGATCGGGCGCAGCAGGCAGCCCAGACCGTCAGCCAGGCCACTGACGCTCAGGTATGGGATGTGATTAAGCAGGGGCTCCCCCTTACCATAGAGAATCTTCAGGCGGCGCAGAATGCGGAGCAACAACAGGAGCAGAAGAATGGGCGGCCATTTTCAGAATCCCGGGATATTCCTGAATATGCCAGGGAGGACATGGAATTTCTGACTGCAAAGAGGCAGTTGGAGGAAACCAGGCTGATGATGACGGCTCAGGCCAATTATGCCCTGCTGAAACAGGGGATTTCCATTGAGACAAAACCGTTGGCAGAACTGGTGGAGCAATTGAAATCCATGGAGGATCAGTATTATAAAAGCCTGCTGTCACAAAACGGAATCCCGGCTACTGCTGAGAATACAGAAGTCTTTGCAGAAACTATGGGCAAAACCAGGGAGCTTGCGGAGGCTCCGGCTTCTGTACTGGGTAAGATCCGCACCAGCCAGGACGGCATTAATACCATGCATGAGACTGGAAGGTCAGAGCAGGCAAAGATGGAACGGGCAGGAGAAGCCTATGAAACCCTTCGGACGGAGCCCAGGAAGGATATGGGCGATTCCATCCAGAAGGCATTTCGGAATGTAGATGATATTTTAAAAGATATTGGAATGGAAACCACAGAGGCCAATCAGCGGGCTGTCCGGATTCTGGCTTATAATCAGATGGAGATTAATCCGGAGTCCATTGCAGGGATCAAGGCAGCCGATCAGAAAGTCCAGAATATGTTCCAGAATCTCTCCCCGGCAGTAGTTATGGAGATGATACGGGAAGGGGTTAATCCCTTAGAGCTGAATGTGGAGCAGTTAAACAGCAAAGCACAGGAAATCAAAAACCGCATGGCGGACGTAAGCGAAGAGAAGTTCAGCAAATATCTGTGGAAACTGGAACAGAATCAGCAAATCACTCCTGAGGAGCGGGACAGCTATATTGGAATTTACCGTCTGCTGAATCAGATTGACAAGACAGACGGAGCAGTGATTGGCGCATTGGTGCAGCAGGGCGCAGATCTCACCATGAAGAATCTGTTAAGCGCCGTGCGGACCAACCGGAATCCCGGCATAAATGTATCCGTGGATGACAATTTCGGGGAAGCAGATGAAGTTCACCGCCAGGAACTCAGCATTTCTGAGCAGATAGAGGCGGCATATCAGACGGATTGCGCCAAAGAAGCCTTTGGACTGGCGACGCCGGAAGGAATGCAGCAAAGTGCAGCAGGCAGAACATGGGAAGAGATGACCCCGGAAGAGCTGTTATGGCAGCTGCGGGAAACTCCTTTGGATGAAGAGACAGAGCGTTCCTATTATCAGGAGCAGCTGCGGGAGTTTGCAGGAGCCAGGGAAGCTGAGGCCCAGGTGCTTCAGATGCTAAGCGGCCATGACATGCCGATGACAGCCTATAATATTATGGCGGCCAGTCAGATGATGCACAATCGAAACGGAATCTTTAAATCCCTGTTTGATTCGAAGAATATGGACGATGAAGTTGATTTTCAGGAAGTAAAAGAAGAGATACTCAAAGAATTCGGCGAAGCGATAAAGACGCCGGAGGAGATGGCCGAGGCCCAGGAGAAGCTGGCAGAGCTGGCGGAAGATGTTATGAAAACCATGATAGAGTCAAGAAATGTACGCAGCATTGATATCCGTGATATGAGAGTGATGCAGCAGCAGATTGAACTGGGCACCCGGATGGCCAAAGAAGAGAATTACGCAATTCCCGTACTGGTGGCCGATGAACTGACGAATGTTCAGCTCAAAATCGTACGGGGCAAACGGGAACGGGGCAGAGTGGATATTATGTTTGAGACGCCCAAGCTTGGGAAAGTATCCGCCAGCTTCCAGGTACAGAAGGAATCCGTCAGGGGTTATCTGGTATCGGATTCCCCGGAAACCGTTGAAAAACTGAAAAACCGTGAAGGGGAGCTTCAGGCGCGCATCAGTCAGCCGGAAGGCCAGTCATGGGAGATGCATATGATTTGCAGCGATCAGTCGGATTTTTCCAACATTTTTTCCAGGGAAAAAGGAATGGGAGATTCCGAACAGACACAAGAGGAGCAGCAAGTGCAGACAAGGATGTTGTACGGCGTTGCCAGAGCCTTTTTAGAAGAGGTAAAGCAGACAGGAAACATACAGCCGTAAGATTTTCCGGAATATGACGGAAGCGAAAAGGATTTTGCAGTTGTCCGGGAATTTGGCAGGATTTTTAAGAACAGGAGAGATAGAAAATGAAAATTAACCACAACATGTCAGCGCTTATTGCCAACAAAAGATTATTAGCATCCGATAAAAGTTTATCCGTTTCCATTGAGCGGCTTTCCACAGGTTTTCGCATTAACCGGGCTTCCGATGATGCGGCGGGAATGGCGATTTCCACCAAGATGAAAGCGCAGATTAAAGGTCTGGCGCAGGCTTCCAGGAATGCTTCTGACGGAGTGTCCGTGCTGGATACTGCAGACGGCGCGCTGACGGAAGTTCATGCAATGCTTCAGAGAATGCGGGAATTGTCTGTGCAGGCGGCAAATGAAACAAATACGCCGGATGATTTAGAGGCCATTCAGGCAGAGATTTCTTCTTTGAGAGATGAAATTGACCGTATCTCCAGGGATACGGAATTTAACACCAAGCATCTGTTAGACGGCACATTAGATCAGCGGGTATTTACGGATAACCGGGGCATTACCAGAATGGATATTTCAGATACCGTTACTGCGAATGATTATAGTATTACAGTGGTCAGTGACGCAACCCATGCAGTGGTAGCGGGGGCTGCGAATATTGCGCCTGCAGATACAGCGCCGGCAGAGGGCGTGGTTACAATTAATGGAGTTGAAGTTAAGATTTCCCAGGGAGATACCTTTGAGGAAGTATATGAAAAGCTGCGGGAAGGAGCAGAGCGGGGCGAGGTAAAACTTCTTGTTTCTGCAACCCAGGCGCCTCCTGCGGCTACACCGCCGGCAACCATGGCAGGAAAGCCGGAGGATGCAGGATATGTGCCTACAGATGTGACAAACGGCGGATTTTTGATTTTTGTATCAGATGAATACGGCAGCGCCACAGAGCTGGATTTGAAATGTGATGATCCGGATCTTGCAAACTTTCTCGGAATTCCTCAGGATAATCCCAATGTGCCTCACGGGGAAGACGTGAAGGTTGAATTTGCCACCACCGGTAACCCACCCGAGCGTGTGGGCTTCGGCTCCCAGGCGACGATTCTTGCCGAGGGCAATTATGTGACAATTTCGGATCGGAATGGGTTTGAGATGAAGTTTGAGGTAACTCCGGGACAGATTACACCTAATTCCCAGGTGAATATGGAAGTTACTAATATCGGAACCATGACCCTTCAGATTGGGGCAAATGAGAACCAGACGGTAGACGTTCGGATTCCGGAAGTGTCATCCAGGACTCTCTACATCGACAAGGTGAATGTATGTACTGTAACGGGCGCAGATCGGGCGATTACCAGCTTTGACGGAGCCATTGCCAAGGTCAGCGAGGTGCGTTCCAGTATCGGCGCGTATCAAAACCGTCTGGATTATGCAGTCAGCAGCTTAGACGGTACAGAGCTGAATATGACCCAGGCGTTGTCCAGAATTGAAGACGTGGATATGGCGGAAGAAATGACGGAATATACCAAATACAATGTATTGACACAGGCAGCTACTTCTGTACTTGCGCAGGCAAATGATATTCCTCAGCAGGTATTGCAGTTATTGCAGTAGGAGGAGGCTATGACGCAGGAAAAAAAACAGGAATTTACCCGCCGGTTAAGCTGCTGCAACCGGGGGGAAATGATTGTGATTCTATATGATATTCTCTTTGCTTATCTTGAGGACGCAGAACATGCCGGGGAAGCAGGGGAATATGAGGAATTCAAGAGTGCAGTGGGAAAGGCGGAGCAGGTGGTGCGCAGATTGATGGAAGATCTGGATTTTACTTATGCTGTTTCCGGCGAATTATATCCGCTGTACCAGTTTGTGAATAAGCTTCTGGCAATGGCAGTATGCAAGAATACCGTACAAAATGTTCTGGATGCACAGAAACTTCTGAAGAATCTCTATGAGGGGTTTGCACAAGCGGCCAGACAGGATTCTTCAGAACCTCTGATGCAGCATACGCAGCAGGTGGTTGCCGGTATGACTTATCAAAAAGGCAGTCTGACAGAGACCCTTCAGGGTTCTGACAGTTCGAGGGGATTCTTGGCATAAGAATCCTCATCGAATTGTTTTGCCTTGGTAAGCAGGAATTTATAGCGCATTTGCAATGCTTTCACCTGATAAATGCAGCAGTCAATTAAATCAGGGTCCATGGCATTTTCAAAGCTGTTGTAGGCAAGCGCCAAATCACACTGGGCTTTTTCCAGGTCATCTAAAAGTAAAGAGTAGGCGGCCGCATGGGCGGACCGCTTTTTTGTAATCTGAAACATATGCATCCCTTTCCTTTTTGTAACGATTCTTCTGCGGTGTGATATCATGCAGATGGTACATACCGTTTTCTTTTTTAAAGTATAAGCAGAAACTTCCAGTAATATACAAAAAAGTCATAAATTTTTCCATAACGTATATATTTAATAACAGGAAAAGCCAACCGGAAAGGAGCCGTTTATGGAAAAATATTATGGTGCCGCTGTGATTGCAGTTCTTTGTGTACTGATACTTTTTATTGGAGCCATGAAGCAGAAGGCGGAAGCTCTGACAACCTTTGTACTGCGGGGATTTGTGGGTGCTGTGGGAATCTGCGCAGTAAATGAAATTCTGAAAAACCAGGGGATTGATGTGGCTGCGGGGATTAATCCTGTTACGGTTTTGACAGTCGGAACCCTTGGTATCAGCGGGTTTGCGTTGATTTATGGGATTTTGTTCTACCGTTTATTGTAAAATAGTTACAAAAATGGATAAATTGCCTGAACCTACTTTACAAAAAGAGGAACTTGGTCTATAATCCTAAGAAATCAACGAAAAAGAGGTGATGAATTGGGGAATTGAAATTCATGTTCAGTGTCCTGCTGTTGATTCTGGCAGCGGCAACGGACATACGGACAGGCAAAATCAGGAACCGGCTGATTTTGAGCGGACTGGCGGCAGGACTTTTCTTTCAGCTTGCGGAAGCGGGATGGAAAGGAGCCGGAATTTTTCTCAGAAACGTTTCTATACCGGTGATCTTATGTTATCTGTTATTTCTCATACATGCCCTGGGGGCAGGTGACATCAAATTATTTTCCGTAATCGGCGGAATCTGGAACTTAAAAATCCTTACTGTAACAATTATGATATCTTTTCTGGCGGCAGCAGCAATGTCTTTGGGCAAAATGCTGTATCATCGCAATCTGGTTTCACGTCTGTGCATATTCGGAGACTATATACGTCAGGCTTTTGCAGCGGCGCAGTTCTGTCAATATCCGAAAAGTCAGGGGAATCAACATATCATTCATTTTTCAGTCGCAATTTTTATTGGATATATTATAGCTATGGAGGTGGCTTGTTGAGACAAATTTCAATTGCTGTCTGTGATACAGACAGAACATATGGACAAAAGCTGGGAGAATGGCTTTCCCTGGAGAAGGGAGAAAGGATGCGGGGCACAAGCTTTTCCGTCCTTAAGAATTTCCTGGAATTTCAGGAAAAGGATCAGGCGGACGTGGTTCTTTTGGGCAGCGGATTCTGGGAAGAGCCTGCAATTACAGCCCAGATGAAGGAAGCGGCAGCAGAATCGGGCAGCCCCGGGACTCTCTGGATTTATCTGGCAGATCCTGGAACAAGGCAGCCCCTTCCGGAGTTGGCGCAGCATTTTCCGGTTATCAGAAAATATCAGGCGGCGTCCCAAATTATGAGAGAGATATGTTTCTATTATCAGAAGTTTGGGATTTGTGAGCAGCAGCCATCATTGCCCAACCGGGAGATTCTGGGTATTTACTCTCCGGCCCACAGTATCTGGCAGACGCCTTTTGCGCTGACTCTGGCCCAGGCGTTAAGTCCGAAGGAGAAGGTGCTTTACGTAAATTTCAGGGAATGCGCCGGATTTGAAGAATGGCTTGGAGAGAATTATACCCGGGACTTGCTGGATGTAATGTATCTGTGCCTTACCGGAGAAGGAAATATCAGCGAGTGTGTGGGGAGCGGGGTTTATGCCCTGGAGGGATTTGACTATATTCCGCCGGCTGGGGACAGCGGATGCTTAGGAGAAATATCCGGCCGGGATTACCTGCAGTTTGTCAGGCTGCTGGTGGAAAAAAGCGGCTATGAGGTGCTGGTGCTGGATCTGGGCATGATGGTTTCCGGGTTTTTCAGTTTACTGGAACTTTGCAGTAAAGTGTATGTTGTCTCAGAGCCGGGAGAACTGCAGGGGAATGCCAGAAAACATTTTAAACGGATTACGGCAAAGCAGGACAATGGGGAATTAGTGAAGAAAATCTCTTATCTTCAGCTTCCGAAGCTGAACGGGGAGCTTTGCCGGGGAGAGAAGATGCAGCAGTGGATTTGGGGAGAACTGGGGGATTATACCAGAAGAATTGCGGGGGTACAGGGTGGAGCAGATTAGAAAACAAGTTCTGGAACAGTTGGATATGACGAGAGAACATGAGGAAGAAGAGGTTCTGGCAGTCATTGACGAGGAGATTTGCAGGGCAGCCAAAGAGCGGGTGATTCCTTTGAACTGGCGCAGGGAACTGCGCATGCAGGTATTTCATTCTCTGCGGAAACTGGATGTGCTGCAGGAGCTTTTAAATGAAGATGATGTAACAGAAATTATGGTAAACGGCGCAGATCATATTTTCTACGAGAAAAAGGGACAGATTCTTCCCTGGGATAAGTGTTTTTCTTCCAGAGAAAAACTGGAGGATATTATTCAGCAGATCGTGGGAAACCACAACCGGATGGTCAATGAAGCGGAGCCCATTGCAGATACCAGACTGGAGGATGGCTCCAGAGTGAACGTAGTTCTGCCGCCGGTGGCCCTGGAAGGGCCGGTAGTGTCTATCCGGAAGTTCCCGAAACATCCTTTATTGATGGAACAGATGATTGACGGAGGTTCCATCAGCAGGGAGTGCGCAGAATTTCTGGAAAAACTGGTGAAAGCCGGTTATAACATATTCATTTCCGGAGGAACCGGATCAGGAAAAACAACATTTCTGAATGCCCTTTCTGAATTTATTCCAAAATCAGAACGTGTGATAACCATTGAAGATTCCGCAGAACTGCAGCTTCAGGGAATTGAGAATCTGGTTCGCCTGGAAACCAGAACCGGAGGCCCCGAGGGAACTCTGGCGGTTACCATAAGAGATTTAATTCGGACGGCTCTCCGTATGCGGCCGGATCGGATTATTGTAGGGGAAATCAGGGGCGCGGAATGTCTGGACATGCTTCAGGCCATGAACACCGGCCATGACGGTTCCCTCAGTACCGGTCATGCCAACAGCAGTCAGGATATGCTGAGCCGTATGGAGACCATGGTTTTAATGGGAATGGAGCTTCCTTTGTTGGCAATTCGGTCTCAGATTGCGGCCGGCGTGGATATCCTGGTGCATTTGGGGCGGCTGCGGGACAGAAGCAGGAGAATGCTGTCCATTGCGGAAGTGGCGGGAGTGGAAGAGAATGGAATCCGCCTGAACCCGCTGTATGAATTTACAGAAATGGGAGAACAGGACGGAAGAATTGCCGGAAGATGGGTCAAAACAGGAGAACTGATTCATCGGGGTAAATTGTACCGTGCGGGAATGGAGGAGATTTGTGAGGGATTATAAAGTCTATGTTTTAAGCGGAAAAGAAAGACTTCTCTGCCTTGGAATTACGGCAGGCCTTGCAGGAGCCGTCTCCTGGCTGTTTTATCATAATGGATGCGCCATGGCATTATCGCTGATTCTGTACCTTCCGGTAGAAAGAACGTTAAAACGGCATTTGATGAAGAAAAGAAAAGGAGAACTGCTGTTTCAGTTTAAGGAAATCCTTCAGATGGCTGTTACAGCGTTAAAGGCAGGATATGCCATGGAAAATGCATTTGAACATGCCAGAGAAGAATTTGTAAAACTCTACGGTCAGGAGGCGGTGATGGCCCGGGAATTTGCCTACATCAATCATCAGGTAAAGTTAAATGTAACGTTGGAATCCCTGTTGGAAGATTTGGCCGAAAGGTGCGGAATCGAAGAAATCAGCAGTTTTTCTCAGGTATTTGGATTTGCAAAACGAAGCGGCGGTGATTTCCTTGGAATATTCCAGAACTCAGCGGAGAAAATTCGGCAAAAGGCAGAGATCAAGCGGGAAATCGAAGTGGTCATTGCTGCCAAACGAATGGAAATGAATATTATGAATTTTGTTCCTTTTGGGATTCTGGCTTATGTGGGAATCACCTCGCCGGAATTTTTAGAGCCTCTTTACGGAAACTGGATGGGAATAGGGGTAATGACAGTAACTCTGGTGGTTTATGTATTTGCCTGTTGGCTGTCGGAAAAGATTGTGGATATACAGGTGTAGGAGAAACGAGTATGTATGGATATTTGATTGCGGCAGGGGGCTGTGCAGCGGCGGCCTGGAGGTTCAGGAAGCTGGGTGTTCAAAAAAGACTGTATGAGGCGGCGCTGCTTCTGGCAGCAGGATTTTTTCTGGCAGCAGTGTTTGACCGAATGGATGAGGGCGGGTATCTAAAGCAGATTTCCCGGAATGGGCCGGGACGGGGACAGGAAGAGAAACATATTCTGGTGGACGCAGAGGGCATATTAGAGCAGTATCTCATGAAAGTTCAGGTGGAAGAAAAGAAACTGACCAGAAAACAGAAACAGGAATATCTGGACAGGGCGAAAGAAGAACTGGATCAGGAGATTTTGGGCGATAATTCTTCTCTGGAGGCAGTAAGCCAGTCCCTGTATCTGCCGGAAGCACTGCAGGAGGGCGCGGTGGAAGCAGAGTACCGTTTTTCTGATTATGAGGTGTTTGATACAGAAGGGAATCTGATCGCGCCCTTGGAAGAACCAGTTCTGGTGGAAGTGACGGTGGAACTGACCTGTCAGGAGGAAGTCTGTTTGTATCAATTTTTTGTTCAGGCAGTGCCTGGAGAAAAAACAGCGCAGGAATCCTTTGCAGAGAAGCTTGAACAATTACTGGCATCGGAAAATAACAGGGAAAACGCTGATTATCTGGTGCTTCCGGAACAATTGGATGACAGAAAACTTACCTGGAAAGAACAGAAGGAAAACCGAAGCGGAATTATGGCGCTGTTGGGAATTGCCGGCGGGGCTGCTGTAGTTTTTTCCGAAAAAGAGGAGAAAAAGAAGAAAGAACTGCAGCGCCGCCGGCAGATGCTTCTGGATTATTCTGAGATTGTCAGTCAGCTGTCGCTGCTGTTGGGGGCGGGCATGAATCTGACATTGGCCTGGGAAAAAATTGCAGCAGCCTATCAGAGCAGAAGGAAGCGAAAGGAGGTGGAAAGACGTGAAGCATATGAAGAGATGGTGACAGTTCTTCATGAAATACAGGCGGGAGTGGGAGAACTGCAGGCATTTGAGAATTTCGGTACAAGATGTGATCTGAGCGTATACCGTAAGTTAGCCTCTCTGATTGTCAGGAATATCCGAAAGGGCTCAAAGGGGCTGCAGCGGCTGTTGGAGGAGGAAGAAAGAGAGGCTTTTGAACAGAGAAAGGCAGAAGCCAGGAAAGCAGGGGAAGAGGCAGGCACGAAGCTGTTGCTTCCGATGGGAATCATGCTTGTGCTTGTATTGATAATTCTGGTAGTGCCGGCAGGGCTGACGCTTAATATTTAGCCTGTTAAAAAACGGAGACTATACTGTTGTAAAACAAGAGATTTGAGACTATTTTTAGGAGGAAGAAAATGAGAGAATTTAAAAGATTTTTGACAGAAGAGGACGGAATGGGAGTAGTGGAGGTTATTTTAATTATTGTGGTTCTGATTAGCCTGGTGGCTTTGTTTAAGACGCAGATCAGCCAGCTGGTGAATGATGTGTTAAAGAAGGTTTCAGGCAATGCAAAGAAAATCTGAGCGTAAGCGAAACACCTGTGAGGGCAGCATTACGCTGTTTCTGGCATTGACGCTGACCATTATACTTTCCCTGATTTTTTCCTTATTGGAAGCCGCAAGGGTACAGGCGCTTGTGAAAATCGCCCGGCGGGATTTGCAGCTTAGACTGGAATCTGCCTTTGGCCGGTATCATGTACCCATGTGGGACAATTACCATATGCTGTTTCTGGATGGAAAGGATGCAAAGGGTCAGTTCAATCTGTCTGTACTGGAAGGAATTCTGATGGAAGAGGCGGCCCTGGAACAAATGGAGCGGGGCTTCTATCAGATTTCATTGAAAAATATTGAGATTGAAAAATATGCACTGGCAACGGATCAGAAAGGAAAGTTTTTCCGGGAGCAGGCATGCCGGGCGATGAAGGAAAAACTTGCAGCGCAGACGGCGGACAGGATAAAAGGAATATTGAAACAGGGAGAAGTGTTGGAAAAGGACAGCCATGAGGCAGAAGAGAAATGGAAGCAGGCGCAGGAGGCGGCAGAGAAGGCCAAAGAGGCAGCCGAAGCAGCTAAGAAAGAGGGAGAAGGCAAGGCGGCAGGGAAAGAGGTAGAAGCCGAAACAGCAGGGAAAGATGGAGAAGCCAAAACAGCAGAGAAAGATAGAGAAGGAGAAGCAGCAGGGAAAGATGGAGAAGCCGAAACTGCAAAAACGGCCGGGGAAGGGGAGGAAAAATTGCCGGAAAACCCTATGGATTTTGTGAGTTTGTGGAAAAAGTCACCGATTCTAACCCTTGTTGTGGAAAATTCCCTTCAGATTTCCCAAAAGAGCATTTCCCAGAAAAACAGTATTCAAAACCGGAAACTGGAAACCGGAAATCTGGAAAAAACAGGAAAGGAAACATTGGAAAAATTGTGGCTGATACAATACTTAAACACTTACTTTTCCTGTCAGAGCGGCGCCGGAGCAGGCGGGGGTGACAGCCATGCCCTGGATTATGAGCTGGAGTACTGCATCGGTGGAAAAGAGACAGACAGCCAGAATTTGGAACAGGCGGTAAACAGGCTGCTTCTGCTGCGGGAAGCCGGCAATTTTGCAACTATTATGCAGGACAGCGGCAAACAGGCCCTTGCAATGGAGATGGCTGCGGCTGCCGTGGGATTTACCGGACTTCCTCCGCTGATCCAGGCAGTGCAGGTTGGAATTCTGCTTGGATGGAGCTATATGGAAAGCATTCTGGATGTCAGACATCTTCTGGCAGGGGGAAAAGTACCTCTGATCAAAGAAGTGTCTCAGTGGCAGAGTGATGTGTCTCTGGGCCAGAAAGCATTGGAACAGGACACAAAGCAGGAAGAGCAGGGCCTGGATTACCGGGAATATCTGCAGATATTGCTGTTGTCAGTGAAAGAAGATACTCTGGTATACCGGGCTATGGATGTGATGGAACAAAATATCAGACTGCTGCCCGGGGAAGAAACCTTTGCTATGGATCATATGATACAGGGGGTGGAGGCTGAAACTGTATCAGGAGCGGATTCAATGTTTTTAGGGCTGATTACCAGCGGCAGGGAACAGGATGGAATGTATCATTTTAACAGCGAATATCAGATTTTTTATGAATGAGCAAATATCATTCTTCATAATCAGTATGGAAATTATGTATCCGCACAGGAAAGGAGGGCATAAAAAAGTGCCTTGGATAACTGGAAAGGAAAACGAAGAAAGCTCTCTCAGGCAGAACTATATAGAAAAAAGTTATGGGTGTTCCCCGCCAAAGGCACTTTTTCATGCCCTCCTTCCGGGAAGCCTGACGGTGGAGGCGGCATTGGCTCTTCCAATTTTTCTGTTTGCCATGATAATGATACTGTTTCTGTTTCGGATGATGCAGGTTCAGTATCTTGTGGGAAATTCCCTGGATCGGGCGGCGGCAGAAGCATCGCTGTTTGGTGGACTTTCCCAAAAAGAGGCGGAAAATTTAGCCAAAGCCATGTTTTATAAAGAACTGGCAGTTCAGAAATGCCCTGTGTCCGGCATAGAGCTTGGAGCAGCAGGATTTTCCTGGAACAGCGGGAAAGGAGATTCTGACTTTATTGACTTGTCGGTGTCTTACCGGATGCGGTTTCCCTTGAATTTTTTTGGCAGAAGAAGTTTGTCTTTTTCAAACAGCTGCAGAATGCACCGCTGGACAGGCAATCAGGATGGTGCAGAAAACCGGGAAGGGAAGGAATGGGTTTACCTTACTCCAACCCAAAATGTATATCACATCAGAAGGGACTGCAGCCATCTGAAGATTACAATTCAGTCTGTAACAGCCAATGGAACGATCCAAAAAAAGTATCAGCCATGCGGGCATTGTGTGCGGAAGAAAAAACCGGGAGCTATGGTATATATTACCAGTGAAGGAGACTGCTATCATATGAAAATAGATTGCAGCGGATTAAAAAGAACAGTTTATATGGTGTTAAAAGAGCAGGTCAAAACAAAAAGGGCCTGTGTAAGATGCGGGGGTAAATAGTATGCAGAAATTTATGGTATTAGGATTACTGGGATTGTGTACCTGGGAAGATGTGAAAAGAAAAGAGCTGACGCTGATTTATATTTTGCTGTTTGGAGTGTGCGGTGTGTGCCTGCATTTGTTTTATCCGGAATGTTCCATTTACAGTATACTGTGGGGAATGCTTCTGGGAGTGTCTATGATGCTGGTCAGTTGGCTCAGCCGCGGAAAAACAGGAATGGGAGACGGGATTCTTCTGGTGGTGACCGGCGTATATCTGGGAGGACTGGGGAATCTGAAGCTGCTTTTTACAGGGCTTATATTTGCAGCAGTCTGGTCTTTGATGCTTTTGTCCCTTGGAAAGAAAAATGGAAAAGAAAAGATTGCATTCGTTCCGTTTTTGCTGATTTCCTATCTTATGATGCTGACAGGACGGCTGATATGATAAAAAGAAAAGTCAGCGGAAGCTTTACCGTAGAGGCGGCGCTGGTTCTGCCTGTGGTTTTGATTTGTATGCTGCTGATTTTAAACCAGGGGTTTGAAATGTACCGGGAGCTGGCGGAAACAGCAGATAAACAGCAAATGTGGGAGGAATTTGTCCCGTCAGATTACTTTCGTAAATTGGAACTGTTGGATGAAGTTACAGGCTGACGGTAAGAGACTCTCTCCGTTGTCTGTACGGACAGGCAGCGTGTTTGCTGTGCATGATGACTGCCCGGAAAGAGGTACAATGCTGTGTGATGACTGCCCGGAAAGGAATAGAGGAAAATGGAAGTAACTTATAGAAGAAATTTACAGAAAAGTTATATGTGTGTGAAAGAACAAGAGGAGCCTGCAGCAGAATACGAGTTAAATATGTTAAAAGCAGAGCATGTGCCGTATCTTCTGGAACTGGATGTGGTGGAATCTGACGGCGAAAAGAACTATCTGTACGATATCAGCGGAAAACAGCAGATGGAGGATTACCTTTCAGGAAAGAAAATGGGATATGAAATGCTTTGGAAATTATTGAATTCTGTCAGGGAACTGTGCAGTGTTCTGCCGGATTACCTGCTGCGGGAGAATGGAATCTGCCTGAAAGAAGAATATATTTATGTAAATCTGGGAGACGGGAGTCTGTCCTTTACGTATCTTCCTTTTTGGAATGAGAGCCTGCAGGATGCCTTTGCCCGCTGCATGGAGCAGATTCTCAGAAAAATTGATCACCAGGATCAGGCAGCCGCCGAATTGGCGTATCAGATTTATCAGATGTCCGTAATGGAAAATGTCAGTATCCGAAAAATGTTGGAAAACATAAAGGTAACAAAGGGGCAGATAACAGATAATTTGGAATTTGGCGAAAGACGGCAGGAGACAGTTTATGATAACCATTCGGAGGAAATAACGGAACATGCAGCTTCAGAGGAGGAGAAAAAGCAGAATAAAATAGTCCAGGGAATCTGGAAAAAGGCAGATGAGATGCCCTGGCTTTCTACATTGCTTCGTTATGTTCCGTTTCATCCATATCAGGAGGGGACTTCAGGAGATAAATTTTTGAAGGAGGAAGCTTCAGGGGATAAATTTTTGAAAGAGGAGAACGGAAAGAGGATATCTCTGAAAGAAATTGTTTTTCAGAAGAAATTCATAAAAGAAAAGTCTTTTGTGGACCGTCAGGAAGTACTGCCACCGGAGAAAACAGCGGGGGAGAGAGAACTGTCATATCCCACAGAGATTCTGTGCACTGGCAGTCAGGAGCCCATGGGAAAGCTGATTTATCAGGGAATTCACGGATGCGGCGATATTCTGGTGGAAGGAGAAGAATTTCTGGTTGGAAAGAACAGGTATCAGGCTTCAGGTGTGATTGAGGCTGAAGGAATCAGCCGGATTCATGCCAGAATCAGCAAATTGGAAGGCGTATATTATTTAGAAGATTTAAATTCCACCAACGGGACTTATCTGAACGGAGAACCTATGGCATATCATCAGAAACGGAAACTGAGTAAAAACGATCGGATTCTGTTTGGCCCGGAGGAATACCTTTTTTCCTGAATCTGCAAACAGTTGACTTTGCCTCCAAAAATTTATATACTAAAGACATTGATAAATTTGGAGGCTTTGGTATGAAAGTTAATATTTATTATGGAGGGCGGGGATTATTGGATGATCCAACCCTGTATGTCATTGATAAAATGCAGGAAGTATTAGTTGAGCTTCGGGTAAATGTGGAGCGTTATAATATTTTTGAGCACAAAAACAGTATTTCTACTCTTCCCCAGACCATCAAGGATGCAGACGGCATTGTATTGGCTACAACAGTAGAGTGGCTTGGAATCGGCGGCTATATGCAGCAGTTTTTGGATTCCTGCTGGCTGTACGGGGATAAAGAGAAGATTGCAGCTACCTATATGCAGCCCGTTGTAATGTCTACCACTTATGGAGAGCGGGAGGGAGAAATTGCTCTTGCAAGCGCCTGGGAGATATTGGGCGGACTTCCCTGTGCCGGTCTGTGCGGTTATGTGGAAGATTTGATTGCCTTTGAGATGAACCGCGATTATACAGTGCTGATTGAAAAGAAAGCAGAGAATCTCTATCGCACCATATCACAGAAATTAAAGAGTCTTCCCAACAGTAATCAGGCAGTGAAGCAGTCTGTGCTGCGTCCGCAGCAGTTAGAATTGACGCCTCAAGAGAGCGAACAGCTGTCCAAGTATGTGTCTGATGACGTTTATGTGAAGAAACAGAAAGAAGATATTGAAGAGCTGAGCAGCATGTTCAAGGATTTACTGGGACAGAGCGAGGAAGATGCGGAGATGGCTTATCTGACAGAATTAGAAGCCCACTTTGTGGCTCAGGACGATTTCTCAGCCACTTATCTGTTTATGATCGACGGAAAGAAAAAGCCGCTGACTGTTGAGGTCCATAATGAAGAACTGCGGGTACACTACGGGCAGGGGGAAAAGATTGATGTCTACGCCAAGATGACGACAACGGTAATGGACAATATTATTCAGGGAAGAATGAGCTTTCAGAGAGCCTTTATGACCGGGGAAATGACGGCCAAAGGGAATTTTAAGACATTGAAAATGCTGGATCAGATTTTTATATTTGGGTAAATAAGCATAGGGTATGTGAAAACCCATAGAAAGATTCCAGGCTGCACAACTCGAAACTTGTCTGAAATACAAACAGGAGGTAGGAAATGAAAGAAAACTGTATATTTTGTAAAATTGCATCCGGGGAAATTCCTTCCAAAACAATTTATGAAAACCATGAATTCCGGGTGATACTGGATATCAATCCGGCATCGAAGGGACATGCCCTGATCATCCCCAAGGAACATTATAATGATATTTATGAATTGCCGGAGGAAGCGGCAGGACATGCGATGATCCTGGCCAAGAAGCTTGCCGCACATATGACGAAAGTGTTAAACTGCGATGGATTTAATATTCTGCAGAATAACGGCGAAGTGGCAGGGCAGACCGTGTTCCATTTTCATATGCATTTGCTTCCGAGATATGATAAAGACGGCAATCAGGACAAGCTCTGCTTTAATCATCTGGACTTATCCCAGGAGGAACTGGAAGAGATCTGTCAAAAACTGCAGCAGTAATTGCTCCGAAAGGTATTGTGTGCGTTTAAATACGTTTATGGCATTTTTGTTGGAGCAAACAATCCATCTTTCGATACACAAAAACCGCCGGATTGCCCTTTGGCTAAGCAACAGCTCATGGGCAATCCGGCAGCACTGCTATTTCTGATTGGCAGCCTCTTCTAAAAGCTGTGCCACTGTCTCTACAGAATTTAACTGTTCGCTTTTAGCCATAGCATTGATGTATTGATTTCTGTTCTGAAATAATTTCTGAACCGCATCCAGAAGAATCACGCTGTTTAACTGCTCCTCTTCAATTACCACACTGTATCCCTGACGCTCAAAGGAACGGGCGTTTAAGATCTGATCTCCCCGGCTTGCATTGGCAGAAAGAGGGATTAAGAGATTGGGCTTTCGAAGGGCTAAGAGCTCGCAGATGGCATTGGCTCCAGCCCGGGAAACCACCAGGTCTGCCAGGGCAAACATATCGCTTAATTCTTTATTTGCATATTCAAATTGCGCATATCCCTTCGTATGAGCCAGAGAAGGGTCCAGTTTTCCTTTTCCGCAGAGATGAAGAACCTGAAATTCTTTCAGCAGATCCGGAAGGAGGCTCCGGACGATTTCATTGATAAATTGGGAGCCGGTGCTGCCGCCGATTACCATAATTACCGGTTTTTCTGCCTGAAACCCGCAGTATGTAAGGCCCTTGAAACGATTTCCGGACAGAAGTTCCTTGCGGATAGGGGAGCCTGTCAGAACTGCCTTGTCAGCCGGGAGATATTTCAAGGTTTCCGGAAAATTGCAGCAGACTTTCCAGGCGTTTGGAATGGCAAGTTTGTTGGCAAGGCCGGGAGTGATATCAGATTCATGAATAATGGCAGGAATCTTCCGGTGTTTGGCAGCCAGAACCACCGGAACCGAGACAAAGCCCCCTTTGGAGAACACAACGTCCGGTTTTAATTTTTTTAACAGGGAACGGGCCTGCCCATAGCCTTTGATGACCTTAAAGGGATCAGAAAAATTTTTCCAGTCAAAATACCGGCGCAGTTTGCCGGAGGAAATTCCATAATAGGGAATACCGTATTGTTCAATCAGTTTTTTTTCAATTCCGTCATAAGAACCGATGTAATGGATATCGTAGCCAAGCTCCTTTAGTCTGGGGAGCAGCGCAATATTCGGGGTGACATGGCCGGCAGTGCCTCCGCCGGTTAACACAATTCTTTTCATGATGACCTCCTGAGTGTTCTTGAATTTATCTGTTCTTATCTTATACTGTTCCTGAAAAAAGATCAAGAGAAGCAAACTGTCGAAAACCGGGAGAATATGCGATGAAAAAAGCCTTTGGAATACTTCACAGATGGGATAAGAATATTTATAATGAATATATCAGGCAGCATATGCATACAGCGGACGGTACCGTCCGGGAATGCGCCTGTGTATCACCGAAAGGAGGGACATGCTTTATGGAAGAATTGATACGTTTTTGCCAGAGGTATCAGGGGCTTTTAAAAGAAGCGGCGCTTGTTCTTATGGGGTTGCTGATTCTGCTGCTTCTGGCAAGAATCTTGCGGCAGATAAAAAGGCTGAACAGAAGCTTTGGAGACATTATCGGAAATGTCCAGGCATATTTTGACGTCATATTGCGGGACGAAGAAGAGGAAGAACCCAAACAGCAGCCGGTGCAGATACATAAGATGGAAGAAACAGAAGAAAGCGTCAGGGACAAACAGGAATTGACGGCAGAACAGGAAAAGAAGAAAGCGGAGGATGAGAAACTGTTTAATGCAGTCTTACAGGAATACTTTTCCTGAAGGGCTTTTCTGTTTGACGAAGCGGGACAGATTTGTTACAATATTCCATAAGCACAGCGGAGAATACCCATGAGGGGTTCTTATACTAAACATATAAAGACAAAGGAGTGGAAATCATGGAAAAAGTATCATTTGATTATGGAAAAGCTGCTGGATTCATCAGCCAGGAAGAAGTCGGTTATATGGAGAAGCTGGTGGAGGATGCCAGAAAAGTATTGGTTTCGAAAAGCGGAGCGGGCAATGATTTTTTAGGATGGCTTGACCTGCCGGTGGAATACGATAAAGAGGAATTTGCAAGAATTAAGAAAGCGGCTGAGAAAATTCAGTCAGACTCCGAAGTGCTGGTAGTGATCGGAATCGGAGGATCTTATCTGGGAGCCAGAGCTGCCATTGAATTTCTGAGACATGGATTTTACAATAATGTGTCAAAGGAAATCCGCAAGACGCCGGAGATTTACTATGCAGGAAACAGTATCAGCAGTTCCTATCTTGCAGGTCTGATTGAAGTAATCGGTGATCGTGATTTTTCTGTGAATGTTATTTCCAAATCCGGAACAACCACAGAACCGGCAATTGCATTCCGTGTGTTTAAGGAAATGTTGGAGAAGAAATACGGCAAAGAAGGCGCAGCAAAGAGAATTTATGCAACTACAGATAAAGCCAGAGGCGCACTGAAAGGACTTGCATCAGAAGAAGGCTATGAGAGCTTTGTAGTGCCGGATGATGTGGGCGGACGTTTTTCTGTATTGACGGCTGTTGGCCTGCTGCCTATTGCAGTAAGCGGAGCAGATTTGGACAAGCTGATGGAAGGCGCGGCATCAGGACGTGAGCGTGCAATGAATCAGCCTTTTGCAGAAAATGATGCAATGCAGTATGCAGCAGTACGCAATATTTTATTGAGAAAAGGCAAAGCAGTGGAAGTGCTTGCAAATTACGAGCCGTCCCTGCACTATGTTTCTGAGTGGTGGAAACAGCTCTATGGAGAAAGCGAAGGAAAAGACCAGAAGGGTATTTTCCCGGCATCTGTGGATTTGACCACAGACCTGCATTCTATGGGACAGTTTATTCAGGATGGTGCCAGAATTATGTTTGAAACCGTAATGAATGTAGAGAAGTCCTACAGCACTATTAAGATCAATCAGGAACCGGTAGATTTAGACGGGTTAAACTATCTTGCCGGCAAAGATATGGATTTTGTAAATAAAAGCGCTATGAATGGAACCATTCTGGCTCATACAGATGGAAATGTTCCGAATCTGGTGGTTAATATTCCGGAACAGAATGAATTTTATCTGGGCGAGCTGTTCTATTTCTATGAATTTGCCTGCGGCTTAAGCGGATATCTGTTGGGTGTGAATCCATTTAATCAGCCGGGAGTTGAAAGCTACAAGCGCAATATGTTTGCACTGCTCGGCAAGCCAGGATATGAAGCGGAGCGGGAAGAACTGCTGAAGAGACTGTAAGAAACAGCGGAATACAGGATATGGAAGAATCTGATTTCAGAGGAATCCATGTCCTGTTTTTTTGCTTTTAAATAGGAATAATCCTGAATTCGATACATAACAGCGGAAAAATAAACGGGGCAGGCTGATAATTCTGAGAATAAATTTGTTACAGACGGCTTGACAATTTACAATTTCTTTGCTATAGTGTAACAAGTTCGTAACATTTGTAACAAATTTGAATAAAATAACATACAAATTTTTAAAGATTGTAAATGTTATTTTAGCAGAAATTCAGGAGGTTAATATGAAATTCGATAAGAAGGTTATGGAAAGCGGAATCGTTGCAGCTTTTACGCTGGTGATGACAGTGTCATCTGTATGCGGAAATAATGTAACAACTCAGGCTCCAGACAGCCAGGAGGTAGAATTGTCAGCAGAACCGGCAGGAGTAGGTGAGGAACTTGTTGTGGCAACAAAGGAAAGAATTGTGAAAGATGTTGTGGCAGCAGCAATCACAGAAAATGAGCCTGAACAAAAAGCAGAAGAAATACAGGAAGTTTCCAATAATGAGAAAGCTGCAAAAGCAGCGGAAGAGCCGAAAGCAGCAGAGCTGAAAGCAGAAACAGAGCCGAAAGCAGCAGAAGCAGAAGAACCGAAAGAGGCAGAAGCTGAGGAGCCGAAGGCGGAAGAGCCGAAAGAGGCAGAAGCTGAGGAGCCAAAAAAGGCAGAAGCAGAAGAGCCGAAGGCAGAAGAGCCAAAAAAGGCAGAAGAGCCGGAAGCAAAAAAACCGGAGAAAGAGGCTGGGGCAGAAGAACCGGAAGCAAAAGCGGAAGCTGCAGCTGAGGAACATACAGAGAATAAGGAAGAAACTGCAGTGACCAATACTCTGGTGGCAGTGGGCAATGAGGAGGTTTCTCCCTGGGCGTCCAAATTGCTGCCCAATGTAGAGGATTATCTGAACATCCGTACAGAGCCCTCCGATGAAGCAGAGCTTGCAGGAAAACTCCATAAGGGAGCATCTGCAGAGATTCTGGAAAAGGGAGAAGAGTGGACTAAAATCAGTTCCGGAAGCGTAGAAGGATATGTAAAAAATGAATTCTGCGTCACTGGTCTTGAGGCAGAAAGCCTTGCAAACCAGGTGGGAACTACTTACGCAACCGCAGTAACAGGAGGCGTAAGAGTCAGAGAAACCACATCTGCTTCAGAAGATACAGAGATTTTAGACGTCCTGGAAGAAGGCGGTAAAATCAAAGTGGATACCGAGGCAGAAACGGCAGAAGGCTGGGTTCCGGTGAAATTAGAAGAAGGAACCGGCTATGTCAGTGAAGAGTTTGTAGAAGTAGAGTTAAAACTTGGAAAAGCAATTTCCATTGAAGAAGAACGCGCTGCAATTGCTGCAGCAGAAGCAGAGAAAGCAAAAAAGGCACAGCAGTCTGCCGGAGGAACTTCTCAGCGGGGAGCAGTATCAGCATCCTATGACGACGTTACCCTGTTGGGAGCCCTGATTCAGTGTGAAGCAGGAAGTGAGCCTTATGAAGGAAAACTGGCAGTAGGAGCTGTAGTAATGAACCGTCTCCGGGCAGGTTATGCAGGAAGCATTTCCGGTGTTATTTACCAGAGCGGCCAGTTTACGCCGGCATCCAGCGGCGCCCTCGCAAGCGTGCTTGCAAGCGGTGTATCCGGAAGCTGTATCCAGGCGGCGCAGGAGGCAATTGCCGGAGCCAGCAATGTAGGCGGAGCCACAAGTTTTCGGAATGCGGCGTCCGGAGCATCCGGAATAGTAATTGGAAACCATGTATTTTTCTAATTGAATTCAGGAAAAATAAAAAAGAAGGGGCTGTCGGGAAATAACGATTTATGCCCCTGATAGGTAAGAAAAAACAGTCCAGTAGAAATCCAGGATTTTTCAAGGCCCTGGATTTTTACCGGACTGTTTCCTTCTTTCAGCAGCATCTATTTTAGGGCGCAAAATCCCCTTATTTGGATTTTGAGAAGCGCTCCTTTGGCTAAGCTGCTTTCTGCTCCTTTTTTCCTTCATATTTTTCAATTTCATGATGGATAAATCAGTGGTATTTCATGATGTTTCGACCGATTGCATACAGCATAAACTCTTTATATACTTTTTCCGCTGAACGGTAATTGAACCTTCGGAAGTTCTCGTTTTCTTTTATGTCCCCAAAGTGTCCTTCCGTCTGGATGGAGCGTGTCTGCCTTTTCAGGATACCTGTCTCACTCCGGATGTTCGCATTGGATTCTTCTTTCAGTTTTTCCCGTCGTTCGTTGATCTTCATGAAATCCTTGGTAAGCATAGTTCCATTATAACATGGAATGGAGAAAAGATGGTTGTTGTTAGCCATCTTTTTTCTTTTTTAATGGATAAATTTCAGTGGCAGGTGTAATCCGCATGGATCCAACCTGCCACTGTGTATGGCTATCTATTTCCCGACAGCCCCTTTTATCATTTGTGCTTTATTGTTTTTTCCCATGAGAATCAACCTACGCATTGTTCTTTGAACGCTTATCAAGCTCCTTTATGTATTCATCAAATGTGTATATCTTATCTTCTCCCGCAAAACGGAATCGTGCCCTTGTCCCTTCTATGCAGGTTGCCTTTATCATATCGGAAACGGACATTTTCTTGCTCTGGTTGCTCTGCACCTGCTTATCAACCGACTGCATAAGTTCCTCTTTCGTCCAGACCTTTCCTACAAAAGAGGGAGGCGTCTGCGATGCCATTCCCATAAACTCCCTGTCAAAACTCTGTGTGCCGTCCTGTGCCTGGCGCACCTTTGCTTTTCCTGCTGCCGGGTATCCTGCTGCTCCTATTTCATTAACATTCATTTCCTTTCATCCTCCATTATTTTTAATATTGCGGCTCCTCTGTCGGTCAGAGCCGCCCCTGCTCTCTTGATATAAGTCCGAGCAGTTTATTGCTTCATGCAAAAAACTTTATTTACGTTCCACGGTCAAATTCCATACCGACCTTCACCTCCTCTCGCTGCTTCCCGATTCACCAATCTGCCGGAACGCCGGGGATGCCTGCCCCGCCTTGTCAGACTGTGGCTTATCGGGGATATGCAGCCGTAGCTTCATTTCCTTCTATGCCTTTGCATCAAAGCTATTCTGCGGATTCTCCACACCCATCGCATCTTCACCCGCCAACGGAATGCCCCTCTTTGCATTTCCCCATGCCTCGTTATAAATCATGCACATTTCCGTCTGTCTGGATGCCTCCGCATTGGTGGTATACATCGTCCACCCATTGTTGGAATAAGTCGCCACCATCTCACCGTTCTTATCATAAAACTCTATGTAATCGCTGTTGCCTGACGGCAGTTTCTGATATTTTACTTTCCCTTCCAGAAGCGTTGCCACAAAATCTATGGGCTTAATCACAGTCTGCCTGTTTCCTGAAACAGCTTTCAGCCCGGAAGTGATAATCCCCTTTCTATCCGGAGACACTTCCGATGTGTAGCTTTTCATCAGCCTGTTAAACCCTTCGGATTTATTCTGGAACTGTCCTTTTGCAAAATCCTCATATGCCTGTTCCCTAATCTTCTTCCGATATTCTTCATCACTGACACCGCTTTTCTTTTTGGAGAAAACATATTTGTCATTGAAGTCCGGCAGATGGATACCTACTATACTTCCTGTTCCTGAAAAATATCTGTTCTGCAATGAACCATTAGACGAACTTACCTGCATTATTCCACCCTCTCCTGTAAATCTATTATTCTGTTTCAGCGGAGCCTATAAAACCTTCTTGAACTGATAGTTATACATATCGGAATACATATTGCCGGAGGACTTTGGTGTAAATCGGCCATCCAGTGCGCCCATATCCACCGCAAAACCGCTGTCCGCCACGGAGAACGCCCCATCCTTGAACTGGAACTGTGAAGTGAAATCGGGAATCCCCAAGTCTCCGCTTATCCTGATCTTCCCTATGATATCCACCAGCGCATCCTTTATCCGTTCTATCCTGGCATTGTCCTTTGTCTTGTTGATCAGATTAGCCGCCTTGTCCGGCAGCCCTCCAATCTTCCCGTCTGGCGTCAGATAAAGATTTTCTAAGGAAATGTCCTCCCCTGTAACCCCTTTCAGGTAGCGCCGGACTTCCTGTATGTCCGTGGCACTGTCAAATTGTTTCTGGTGGAGCTGCTCCAGCTCTTTTATATAATTCGGCTCCGTCTCCTTTAAGACGGCATTATACTGATCAAGATATTCCCGCCAGTTTTCATCTTTCTGACTGTATGTCCCGTGAAGGTTCCCATATGCTTCCCTGATGGCATCAGTCTTTTCATGCTCCTTGTTTTCAGTAACATGGAAGCTGATCTTATAATAATCATCCGGGGAAATTTCCTCCCCATTTCCGTTTTCTACCTTGAAGCAGTATTGATTGGTATTGATATCCCAATTAGGGACGGTCAGCTTCTTCCGCCCTTCCCCGTTCCACTCTGCCTTCCCCACCTGATTGCCGTATTCGTCATACAGGGTAACATCGTAATCACAGCCTTCCGGCATATCTATATAAACCCCAACGCCAAAGTAATTCCGCTGAAAGTTCATAAATGGGATAGAAAAGTGATAAAAATCCACATCCTTTTTATCACTGAGACTTCCTTTCAGGCTGCTGGTCTCATCCTTGATCAGAAAATTCAAATCCAGGAATGTGCTGCCTTTGTCCTTATCGGAAACCACATAAGTGGTATGTTGTCTGCGGTAAGTGTTATTGCTGCTGAGGGTACAGGTGCCCTCCCGCAGTTCCATGTTCCTGCGCATCTTCCCGTCAAAAAATGCCTCCGGCTCTTTTCCCGTCATGAAGTATACCAGCTTGTTCCTGAAAGCCGCTCCATATGCGGAACCTTGTTCATTTACAATAGTTATTCCAATTGTCCACTTTCCTTTCTGTCATTTATGCCTTGATGTCAACAGGCTTATGGTACGCATCCGATATGACGGTCGCCGGCTGCGCTGAAACCTGAATCTTTTCCAGCCGTTCTTCTTCCTGTTCCTTCTGCTCTTTTCTCTTTTCCTCGGCGCGTTCCTGCTCCTTTTTCTCCTTTAATTTTTCCTCCCGTTCCTCTGCCAGTTCCTTCCAGCCTTTTACTCCGCTGTCGGAAGTTACCGTGGTGGATGCCATCATAGTTATGTTCCCTGTGCTGTCGATGCTCCAACTTTCCGTATGGTTCACCACCCTTGCCCCGATAGCCCTTGCATTGGCCTGGGCGCTCTTAAGGCCGTTTTCATAACCTTCTTTGAAGTAAGCAAGGCTTTCTTCCAGTTCTTTCGCCTTTTCCGGGTTCTTTGCGCACTCCTTCAGGTAAGAGCCCGAAATTGCCACGCTGCCATTTTTTACACAGTCATAATTCTTCTGCAGGTAGGAATAATAATCCGATACGCTGTCTGTCCCTGTGTTCTTCGTCTGTGCAGGCGCAGCTTCCTTTGTTTCTGTTTTTTTCACTGTCTCATTTTTCTGTGCCGTGTATGTACTCCCATACACATTGCTGTAGTTGCTTCCAATTCCTGTAATTGCCATGATTTCGTCCTCCTTGATAAAATTTTTATTGTTAATGACGGCCCCTCTGTCATTCGGAGCCGCCCATGCCCCCTTATGGTAAGTCCGGGCATGATCTTCCTTACTTCAAAATGCCCGCCGCTTCATATGCTGCAATCGAAACTCAGACGTGCATATTCCTCACGCCTTTTTTTCTTTGCCGCCTGCTCCACCTCGAACTGGCGCAGTTCTTCTTCCGTAGGCCCGGATATGTTTCCACCCCCACTTGATCCTGCAGCATGGGCAATCTCCCCATTTTCATCCAGTACAACTACGCAGGAATATATTCTGCCCGGTGGCAGTGTTGCCTGGTCTTTCATAATAAAACTTTCTACTTTAGCCATTACCTGCTGTGCCAGAGCCGGGTCATTTTTTCTTCTAACGCAGGTGGCACAACGATTGCTTTCTCTCCAAGCGTAGAATCTATCCTCGACTGTACGCTTGCGTCCGCCAGTTTGGGTTCCGCCCCTGACGGTTTCCAATCTAAAACCGATTCATCAACCTTATCACTGAAAAACTTTTCATGGGGAAAATCATACCTCTGACTGCCCCGCCGCCTTTGCCGCCGCAAGCTCCGTAAAACTCACGCCTCCATTCTTATCAGCCGCCGCATTCTTCCGGTACTGCTCCGCCAGATAGTACCCTCCCAATTTACCTGTCACTCCGAAATCCATCTTCCTCTCTCCTTTCATTTTTCATCATCACGGACAGGATAAACACCCTGTCCTTTACCTTAAAATCCATTGTCCCCTGATACTTTTCAGCCATGCTTTTGATGTTGGCAAGCCCTATCCCATGATTCTCCCGGTCTGCCTTATCCGTCACAGGAAACTCATTCTGCGGTTTTCTCACCACCTTTCCGTCAAAGCTGTTCTCCATTTTCAGGAAAAACAGTTCCCTCTTTTGGAATGAACTGATGCGGATAAAGGCTTTTGCATCCGGCTCTTTCGCTTTCAGCTTCCTGCAAGCCTCCATTGCGTTATCCAGCGCATTCCCTAAAATAATGCCAATATCATAACTTTGGATGAACAGTTTTTCAGGGAACTGCAGCCCCTCCACATCCATCTGCAAATCCGGCGCTGCACGGATAATCTCATGGTATTTCATATTCAGCAGGGTATCCACGACTGTGTTCCCTGTTTTGAACCGGAATTCCAGTCTGTCCATAGTCTGGTTCAGTTCCTCCAGATAGGTTTGCAATTCTTCCCCCTGCTCTCAATATACAGGATGCCATTCAGGTTAAGCGTATACCCCTGGTTCTTCGCCCTTATGAATATCTGCTATTCCTTCTGCCCCTTCCTTTTCCCGGCTTCCTCCGCCGTCCTGCCAAGCGCTTCCATGAATTTCTGTTCCTCAATCGGCTTTAGCAGGTAGTGGAACGCCGACACGTCAAACGCCTCAAACACATATTTCCTGATTCCCGTAATGAAGATGACCACCGCATCCATGCCGGACTGCCGGAGGGTTCTCGCCGCCTCAATACCGTCCATGCCCTCCATCTGTACGTCAAGGAAGATAATGTCAAAACCGGTTCCTGCCGCAAGCAGTCCTTCCCCCGTTGCAAAACCGCTTATATGAAAATCTGGGTTCCGTTTTTTTATGAATCCGCCAATCTGCTCTCTGATGGCTTCCTCATCATCTACCACTGCTATATTCAAAATTCATCACCTCGGATTTCCGTTTCTGCCGTCACTTAATTTATCGGCAGATTTTCTGTTATTTGGGGATGTAAGGAATGAAAGGCATATAAAATGGAGTGAAAGGCATAAATGCAGTGAAGAAATTCCAAAATAAGTCTAAAGTTTTTCGCCATTCGTCTGATATAGGGGAAACGCAGGGCCCGCCGTGTAAGCATATTACTTCTTATTTCCCCGGATTCCAAGTAATTTCCGTTATCAGGCTGTCCGGCCTGCCTGCGGAAAAAGCTAACCGCCGCATATGGCGGATGAAGTCCATAGCATAGTGCGGCGGTTAGCTTTTGTGTATCTCTTATCATTTAATTTGTCACGGCATAAGCCTGTCTATACCGTTTCGTAGGAAACCAGTTCTTCCACCGTGCTGTACAGTCAAAACCACCGGCTTAGCCGGTGGCTTGCACTGCCCTTATAAGGGGCTATTACCTGCTTGCGCGCCGGAAGGCGCACTGAGGGTCTGCCAACTGCACCACATTTACAGCCGGGGCTGTCGGGAAATTGGGGACATAAAAGAAAACGAGGACTTCCGAAGGTTCAACTACCGTTCAGCGGAAAAGGTATATAAAGAGTTTATGCTGTATGCAATCGGTCGAAACATCATGAAATACCACAGATTTGTGCATCATGATGTTGCTGTGATGTGTTAAAATGATATAATAACAAAAACAGTATGAAACAATTGTTACGGAAAAAGTGGATGAGCATTTTATTTTTCTGTAATATTACTCCGGCGGTTAAAATTCGTCGATATTTAACCGCCGGAGTAATATTATGTTTGGCACGGGTTTTTTCGCATTGGGATGCAGTCTGTGGATGGGAGTCCGGGATAACATTCGCCGGATGATTATTGCAGAAGGCCCCATGCAGGGCTGCAATGCGTCTTTCCAGATAGAGAACGGCGGAATCAGTGATTTTTTAAGGAGCTATCCAAACTTCCGAAATCATCCCTTCTGGAAGTGACTTTTGATGACAAAGGGTATAAACGGTTTGCTGCCCAGATGAATCGTCTGCAGACCATAGCCATTATCATATTCCTGGTTTGACAGGGAAAAATTGAAAGGCGAATCCCATTCAGCTGTTGGGAGTCAGGGAGGAAGAATAGCTTTTAATTACAGCGAAACAAAAAAATCGTGGAAAACCTGTGCTTTTTGTGGTATGTTATACTTAGATAAACACTTTTAGAAAGTATGGGAGCCAAAATGGATAAAAAGAAAAATACAAACAGGGAAGTAAAGAAGAAGAACAGAAACGAGGTTTTTCGCTACATATGCAAAACAGGGATGGCATCTAATCCTGACATATCTTATGAACTGAAATTAAGCCTTCCAACGGTGACGCAAATCACCAAAGAATTGATTGAGCGGGGGCTTGTAGAAGAAAAGGGGGAGATGGAATCTACGGGGGGAAGGCGGGCGAAAGCCCTGGCTGTTTCTGAGAACGCCGGAAAAGCGGCAGGACTGGACATTACAAAAAATCATATCAGTATGGTTCTGACAGAACTGACGGGCAGGATTTTAAAATACCAACGGATAGTTCTGCCCTATGCCCCGGGAGATGATTATTATAAGGAGGTCTGCGGGAAACTGGAAGATTTTTTGAAGGAGGGCGGATGCGGCAGGGAGAGCATATTGGGAATTGGAATATCATTTCCGGGAATTATGGATCTGGAGCAGGAAGTGGTTGCGGATTCCCATGTACTTGGAGTGAGAACTCTGCCATTTTCCGCTGTCAGCCGCTTTTTCCCTTATCCCTGCCATTTCTTAAATGATGCAAATGCGGGGGCGTATGCGGAAGGAATTCAGTCTGAAAGCATGGAGCGTTTTTTTTATCTGTCCCTGAGCAATACGGTAGGGGGCGCTGTCTACAGCAGCGGAAAACTGGAGCAGGGGCGGAATTTCCGCTGCGGGGAAGCGGGCCATATGACAGTTGTCCCGGATGGGAAAGCCTGCTACTGCGGTAAATATGGATGCCTGGATGCCTACTGCTCCGCAAAATGCCTGACCGACGGAAGAGTGGAGGATTTTTTTGAACGCTTGAGGAATGGGGAACCGGAAGCGGCCGCCCTCTGGGAAAATTATACGTCTTATCTGGCCATAGCAGTGAATAATATTCACATGGTGTTAGATTGTGATATTGTTTTGGGAGGTTATGTAGGAAGCTGCATGGAGGAATTTGTTCGTGATATCCGGGATAAGGTATCAGAAAGGAACACATTTGCAGAGGACAGTTCTTTTATCAGAACCTGCAGCCATAAGATTGGAGCGGCGGCGCTGGGGGCTTCGCTGAAAGTGATAGAGCTGTTTATGGAGCAGGTATAAAGATTCATTAAAATGAAAGTTTGAGATTTCAGAGATGGAATCTCTTTTTTTGTTTAAAAATATGTGAATTTCTACTAAAAATGGAAGACATAATTTGGTCGATTTGACGAAAAAATAGAAGATTTTGAATTTAATATTGACAAAAATCACTTACTGGAATAAAATCATACACATAATAAAACTATTTAATAAAGTATTAAATAAACAATAAAAGAAAGAGGAGGAAATTAAAAATGGAAGGTACAATGAAAACTGCTGTTATGTTGGGAATCGGTAAGATGGGGTTTGAAGAGAGGGCGATTCCAGAGCCTAAGGACGACGAGGTTCTTGTAAAATTAGAATATGTGGGTATCTGCGGCAGCGACCTGCATTACTATGAGACAGGGGCAATCGGGGATTATGTGGTAAAGCCGCCCTTTGTACTGGGACATGAGCCCGGCGGCACGGTGGTGGAAGTGGGGAAAAATGTCAGTCATTTAAAGGTCGGTGACCGGGTTGCATTGGAGCCTGGAAAAACCTGCGGACACTGTGAGTTCTGCAAAACAGGAAATTACAACCTTTGCCCGGACGTGGTATTTTTTGCAACGCCTCCGGTGGACGGGGTTTTCCAGGAATATGTGGCCCATGAAGCGGAGCTTTGTTTTAAACTGCCGGATAACGTAAGTACATTGGAAGGAGCTTTGATCGAACCCCTGGCAGTGGGCTTTCATGCGGCTATGCAGGGCGGCGCAAGGGCAGGTCAGACAGCAGTAGTCATGGGCGCAGGCTGCATCGGCCTTGTAACGATGATGGCATTAAAAGCAATGGGAGTCTCCAGGGTATATGTGGTGGATATTATGGAAAAACGGCTGCAGAAAGCTTTGGAACTGGGAGCGGACGGAGTCATCAATGGAAGCCGGGCAGATGCAGTGGAAGAGGTAAGGAAGCTGACGGACGGCAGAGGATGTGATCTTGCTGTGGAAACAGCAGGCACCCAGGCAACCACCGTTCAGACCATCCATATGACGAAAAAGGGTGCAGTGATTGTTCTGGTCGGATACAGCAAGAGCGGGGAAATGACGCTTCCCATGAGCCTTGCGCTGGATAAGGAGCTGACCTTTAAGACTGTGTTCCGTTACCGCCATATCTATCCGATGGCCATTGATGCAGTTGCAGCAGGCAAGGTGAATCTGAAAGGCATTGTGACAGATGTGTTTGGACTGGATGAGGCGCAGAAAGCCATGGATTACAGTGTAAACAATAAGGCGGATATTGTAAAAGCTGTGATCCGCATTGCAGAGTAACCAGGCCGTAGAACCAGATATTACGCCTCTGAAAATCACAGGGAATGAAAAATTCTTTTTCGGAGGCGTATATATTTGGGAATGGAGTATTTAGAAGGAGGATGGCAATGGAACAGAAAAATACAGATATAAAAGTGCCGCTGATCAGCAAAATTGCTTACGGCATGGGCGATGTGGGGTGTAATTTCAGTTGGATGTTTGTGGGAAATTTCCTGATGATTTTTTATACGGATGTTTTTGGAATTGGAATGGGTGCAGTGGCGGGACTGATGCTGTTTTCCAGGTTTTGGGACGCCATCAACGATCCGGTCATCGGAGGGCTGAGTGACAAAACCCATACCAGATGGGGAAGATACCGTCCCTGGCTGCTGGTTGCTGCGCCCCTTACGGCCATTGTATTGATGCTGACATTCTGGGCCCATCCGGACTGGCCGTCTACGGTAAAGATTGTTTATATGGCAATTACTTACTGTATTCTGGTGCTGGGTTATACCTGCGTGAATATTCCCTATGGGACGCTGTGCGGCGCCATGACACAGAATATAGAAGAGCGGGCCAAAATCAATACGTTTCGTTCCGTCAGCGCAATGATCGCCATCGGCATTATCAACATTATCACGGTTCCTCTGATTGCGGCCCTTGGCAGCGGAAATGATAAACGGGGATATCTTTTGGTGGCGGCTATTTACGGATGCATCTTTGCGGCCTGCCATATTTTCTGCTTTGCCAAAACGAAGGAAGTCGTGGAGGTGCCTGAAAAGGAAAAAATATCTTTAAAAGTGCAGCTTTCGGCTGTGGCAAAAAACAAACCCTATATGATTGCGGTGGCAGGGCAGTTTTTGTTTGGAGTTACGCTTTACGGAAGGAATGCAGACGCCCTTTATTATTTTACTTATGTGGAAGGAAACCAGGCGTTGTTCAGTACATATTCCCTTTGCATCATTATCCCCTCGATTATTGGGGCGGCCTGTTTTCCGGTAGTATTCCGGCTGACAAACAATAAGGGACGTTCGGCCTCTATCTTTGCATTGCTTACCGGAATCAGCATGTTCTGCATGTACTTTTTTACGGTGGGTAAGACACCGGTGCAGTTTTATCTGTTTTCGTGTCTGTCGCAGTTTTTCTTTTCAGGGTTTAACACGGCTATTTATGCCATTGTACCGGATTGTGTGGAATATGGAGAATGGAAAACAGGGCTTCGCAACGATGGTTTCCAGTATGCGTTTATTTCACTGGGAAATAAGATAGGAATGGCGATCGGGACTTCCGTTCTGGCGGGAGTTTTGGGCAGCATGGGATATGCGGCGAACCAACAGCAGAACCCGGCTGTGCTGGCTGTGATGAAACATTCTTTTACTACCGTTCCGGGTCTTTTATGGATTATTACAGCGTTAGTGCTGTATTTCTACCGTCTGAACAAAAAGACTTACCATACAATCGTGCAGGAAATTCAGATAAGGAAAAAAAGCGGGAATCAGGGATAAACGGGTCGGTGCAGGAGTTCTTTTCTGTCTGTTTTGAATATCGAAAATTTTTCAAAGAAAAGCGGAAAATCTTTAGCCTTTCTTAATTGTATAATGCTATAATGGAAAAAACAGACGGAGGGAACATCAATGAGAATTTTGATTGCGGAAGACGACGCAAGATTGCTGAAATCTCTGCTGCATATTTTTGAAATAAATAAATTCACTGCCGATGGTGTATCTACGGGAACGGATGCATTGGAATATGCATTATCTGGAGAGTATGACGGATTAGTCCTGGATATTATGATGCCGGAAATGGACGGTATTATGGTATTGAAAAAACTTCGGGAGAAAAATATTACCACACCGGCTCTGTTTTTGACTGCAAGGACAGAAGTTTCCCAACGGGTAGAAGGACTGAATGCAGGCGCAGACGATTATTTACCCAAACCCTTTGCCACGTCAGAGCTGTTGGCAAGGGTGCGGGCAATGCTGCGGCGGAAGGAACATTATATGCCGGACCTTCTAACCTTTCATCACACAATACTTAACCGGTCGACATATGAAATTATTTTTCAGGAGACGGCCCGGCCGCTGAGCGCCAAGGAATTTCAAATCATGGAGATGCTGATGCAGAAGCCGGGGATGATTATCTCCCCAGAACAGTTTTTGATCCATATATGGGGATGGGAGGCTAATGTGGAAATCAGTTCCGTCTGGGTGCATATTTCAAATCTCAGAAAGAAATTAGATATAATTGGAGCGCCGATCCATATTCGCTCTGTGCGGGGGGCCGGATATATTCTGGAGGCGGAATCATGATTTATCATTTGCAGAAGAAAGTGATCCGCATTTGCGGAATTTCCGTGTTTCTTGTGTTTTCTGCGATCTTTGCACTGATTTTCAGTATCGGCAAAAATCAGCTAAATCAGGCGATGGATGCGCTGACAGACCGCATTTCAGAAAATAACGGTATTTTTCCGGAATTTGAGGGGGACGGGCCCTTTCCGAAAATGGGAAAAATGCCGGATTTTATGACGGAAGAAACACCCTTTGCCACTCGTTTTTTTACCGTTTGCTTTGATGAAAAGGGAAATATTGCAAAGGCCGACATCGAATTCGTATCTTCGGTGACAGAAACACTTGCCGGAGAGTATGGCGCAGAGGCATACAGAAGAGGGAAAGAGCGGGGATGGATGGAGAATTACCGCTATAAGATGTATGAGGGAGAGTTGGGAAAAACGGTTGTATTTGTGGACGGCAGTATGAGCCGTTTCATGTTTCAAAGGGTGCTTCTGGCAGCAGGAATTGTTCTTGTGGTCAGTATGGTGATAATATGGCTGGCTGCGGTGGTGTTTTCCAGGCGGGCGGTAAAGCCAATGGCAGAAAGCTTTGAGAAACAGAAACAGTTTATCACAGACGCCAATCATGAGCTGAAAACGCCGCTGACGCTGATTCTTACAAATCTGGATATTCTGGAAGCAGAAGTGGGCAAAAATGAATGGCTGTCGGATATCCGGAGCGAGGGAGAGAGAATGAACGCTCTTGTAAACCAGCTGGTACTGTTGGCAAGAATGGATGAAGACCGGTCAAATCTGGATTGCCGGATGTTTTCTCTGAGCGATATGGTAAAGGAAGCGGTTTCAGAATTTCAGATGATGGCGGAATACAGGGGCAAACAGCTTACGGCCCGGATTGCGCCGGGAATTCGGTACCGGGGAGATGAAACGTCCATTCACAGAGTCATTTGGATTCTTTTGGATAATGCGGTGAAATACTGCGACAAGGCCGGAAGGATTCATGTGGTTTTAGAGGAGAGAAAACATCCGGTTCTTTATGTTGAAAACACATACGCAAATGTGGAGAATATCAGATTGGAGAGATTATTTGACCGGTTTTACCGGGAGGACAAGGCAAGAACCTCCCCCGGAGGGTTCGGCATAGGGCTGGCGATTGCGAAAGCCATTGTGAAAAGCCACAGAGGAGAAATCAGCGCATATAATAAAGGGGGAAATAATATTGGATTTAAAACAGTTTTAAAATAGAAATGGTTGTCTAAGCCCCTTTTTTTAGTTTTAACTAAGTTATAGGCAATACTATATAATTGAGGTGATGTCTAATGAAGCTACTATATGCGGAAGATGAAATCAGTATGTCGGAAGCAGTAGTTGATGTACTGACATATCATAAATATAATGTTGATGCGGTGTACAATGGCGCGGATGCTTTAGCCTATGCTGAGGCCGAGCAGTACGACGGAATGATTCTTGATATAATGATGCCGGAATTGAGCGGACTTGAAGTGCTTGAACAGCTGCGAAAAAAAGGAAATAATACGCCGATTCTTTTGCTTACGGCAAAGGTGGAAATTGAGGACAGAATACAGGGGTTGGATATGGGGGCGGACGATTATCTGCCAAAGCCTTTTGCCATGGGGGAACTGCTTGCCCGTGTTCGTGCAATGCTTCGCCGTAAAGAAAACTTCACGCCTGATATTTTGAAGGTCGGTAATCTCACCTTAAATATGCAAAGCTATGAATTAAGCTGTAACGGTCAGTCTTTTGTGCTGCCTAAATTAGAATACCAACTTATGGAGCTTTTAATGCTGAATAAGGGGATTTATCTTTCCACTGAAGATTTGCTCACAAAAGTATGGGGATATGAGACCAATGCGGAACTGGGAACGGTTTGGGTATATATTTCCTATCTTCGCAAACGGCTGACAGCTCTTTCTGCTAATGTTGCGATACGGGTAAAACGAAATGTGGGATATACTTTGGAGATAGAGGGATGATGAAGGCGCTTCAGAAGAAATTTGTATTTACCGCTATGATTGCTGTTTCTATACTGCTGTTTATTTTACTTGGTATCATTAATATTGTAAACATTGCAATGGTTAGAACTGAAACGGATAAAACTTTGACTATGATTTCTGAAGCAGACGGCAATTTTGACCACATTCAGCCTCCGCCGAATTCTGCGCCGCCGTTTGATTTTCGAATAAAACCTAAAGATGAAAGAGATAAATTTTTATCTTCCAATTTTTTTATTGTCAGGTTAAATGGAAACGGACAGATTGTTTTTACCGATGTGAGCCGTACTTCTTTAGTTGATGAAGCGAGCGCAGAAGAACTTGCTTTAAGAGTTCTTGATGAAGGGACAAGTGTGGGAAAGGCGGGCAAATACCGATATCAAATCAGTAATTCCCATACGGGTAATGAAACAGTCATCGTTTTTCTTGACACTTCTGAAGAAATACTTTCCTATGTAAGAGTTCTGTTTCTTTCAGGCGGAATTGGGCTCTCTTGCTGGATTCTTATGTTGTTTATGGTGATGTTTCTTTCCAAAAAAGCTATTTTTCCGATTGTAGAGAACATGGAAAGGCAAAAACAATTTGTTACAAATGCAGGTCATGAAATTAAAACTCCCCTGGCTGTTATTCTTGCGAATACGGAAGCTATGGAGCTTTATAACGGCGAAAACAAATGGAGTAAGAATATCAGGGAACAAACGGTGAGATTAAACGGTTTAATGAAAAATCTGCTGCTTCTTGCAAAGATGGATGAAAGCGCTGCAGAAATTATTAAAACAGAAATTTCATTCAGTGAATTAGTCAGCGAAAATGTACGGGTTTTTGCAGAACCGCTTAATCTTCGCAGCATAACCTTACAGACTGAAATTCAACCAAATGTGATAATTAAAGCAAATAAGGAACAAATTTCACAATTAATCTCTATTTTGCTTGATAATGCTTCAAAATATACAAATAACAGGGGAACGGTAATTGTTAGGCTGCAAAAGAGCGATAAGCGTATCAAATTGCTGATAAAAAACAGCTGCGAAAAGTTACTTGATACGCCGCCTGATAAATTGTTTGACCGTTTCTATCGGGACGATAAGGCTCGTACGCAGAAAACAGGCGGTTACGGTATTGGATTATCAGTGGCAAGGTCTATTGTCCTGGCAAACAAAGGCAGTATTACCGCCGAGTATGAAAATCCGAATTTTGTCTCTTTTACGGTTACGCTGTAATTATCTTTTAAAAGACTTTACGATTTTTTCGTGAAGTCTTTTTTCTAAGCCAAAACTAAGGCAGTTTTTTTATAATATGCTCACAAAGTGAAGAAAGGGGGTGAAACAATGAAGTTTCGTCACGAATGGAAACACGAAATCAACCGTTCCGATATGCTTGCGCTTCGTTCAAGACTGCAGGCCGTTATGGTGATGGACGCACATGCCATAAACGGAACATACGAAATACGCAACTTGTATTTTGATAACTTAGAGGACAAGGCGCTGTCAGAAAAAATAAACGGCGTGAATATGCGTGGAAAATTTCGGGTTCGATATTACAACGGCGATCTGTCGTTTATCTTGCTTGAAAAGAAAAGCAAGATAAACGGTCTATGTCATAAAGAACAGGCACAGCTGTCCGCAGCTGAGGTGCAGGCGATTTCAGACTGCAGTATGGACATGTTCAGAGAAAGCGTAAATCCGCTGGTGCAGGAGTTGTATCTAAAAATGCAAACGCAGGGATTACAGCCCAAAACGATTGTCGAGTATACAAGAGAAGCGTTTGTGTATGCCCCCGGCAATGCGCGTGTTACTTTGGATTACAACATACGCACAGGAATTACGGGAACAGATTTTTTGAGGAATGATTGTGTTACGATTCCAGCAGGAGACGCGCCTGTTATCCTTGAAGTGAAGTGGGATGAATTTTTACCTTCGGTCATTCGGGATATTGTTCAGTTAAACGGCAGACACAGCTCGGCATTCTCCAAATACGCCGCCTGCCGAATTTACGGTTAATCTGAAAAATTATATTTCAAGGAGTGTTATACTATGACTTTTCAAGATATTTTTAAATCAAGCTTTTTGGAGAATATCTCCAGCGTAACTGTATTAGATATGGTCCTCGCATTAACGCTTGCTTTTGGCATCGGCATGTTTATCTTTTTGATATACAAAAAGACTTTTTCGGGAGTAATGTATTCGTCCTCATTCGGCGTTACTCTTGTTGCGCTTACGATGATTTCAACCCTTGTTATTTTAGCGGTAACATCGAATGTTGTGCTTTCTCTCGGTATGGTGGGTGCATTGTCTATCGTCCGTTTCCGTACTGCCATTAAAGAACCTCTTGATATTGCGTTCCTGTTCTGGTCCATTGCAGTCGGTATTGTTTTAGCGGCAGGAATGATTCCGCTAGCTGTATTCGGCAGCGTTGTAATCGGTATTGTTCTTTTAGTGTTGGCAAACAAGAAATCTCATCTTAATCCTTATATCGTTGTTATTCGCTGCGAAAATCACGACAGCGAAGTGAATGCTGTGGAATTTCTGAAGAAACAGGCAGGACGCTGCGTTTTGAAAAGCAAAACCGCACAAAAAGGTTTTGTTGAAGTGAATGCGGAAATTCGTATGAAGGAAGACAATACCGATTTTATCAATATTCTTTCTGAGATGAACGGTGTAAACAGTGCAGTTCTTGTAAGCTATAACGGCGATTATATGGGATAAGGGAGGTAATTATGTCAACGCACAAATATATTGATAAAATTTGCTGCGTCATTGTTGTTTTTTCCTTGATTTTAACTGCTCTTTTTATGAACGACAAATCTTTTGGAGTGGCGGAAGCTTCCAAAGTAAAGGGCTATGAAACCGGTCTGTTTGATACATCAAGGGTTCATACGATTGATATTGTTATGGACGATTGGGACAGTTTTATTGAGACCTGCACAAATGAGGAGTATGCCCTATGCTCCGTGGTTATTGATAATGAAGCATATAAAAACGTAGCGATTCGTGCAAAAGGAAATACCTCTTTAACACAAGTGGCCAGCTATGGGAATGACCGTTACAGCTTCAAAATCGAATTTGATCACTATGACAAGACAAAGAACTACTACGGTCTGGATAAATTGAGTTTGAATAACATCATACAGGATAACACCTATATGAAAGATTTTCTTTCTTATCAGATGATGCAGAAGCAGGGTGCAGACGCACCGCTTTGCAGCTATGTCAATATTATGGTAAACGGTGAGGACTGGGGTCTGTATTTAGCAGTTGAAAGTATTGAGGAAGCGTTCCTTGAACGAAATTACGGCAGTGACTACGGAGAATTATACAAGCCTGACAGTATGAGCATGGGCGGCGGCCGCGGTAACGGCAATAAGTTTGATATGGATGATTGGGCTGCCGAACTAAACGAAGAAACCACATCAGAAATGAAAGATACTTTGGAAAAGACGGACGATACGCAGCCTGCAGATAAAGGCAATCAGACAAACAATTTGACGCCGTCAAGAGGTCAAAACGGTATGCAGCCGCCAAGAGGTCAAAACGGTATGCAGCCGCCAGATGGCAAAGTGCCTGCTGAGGGAGAAATGCCGCAGCCGCCAAATGGTGAGCGCCCGGCGGACAGTGATTTTCAAGGCGGAAAAATGCCTGTTCAAGGCCCAGCAGGCGTCGGAATGGGCAGCGATGATGTAAAACTTATCTACTCTGACGATGAGTATGACAGTTATGCAAATATTTTTGATAATGCTAAGACGGATGTTACCGATGCAGATAAAGATCGTCTGATTGCGTCATTAAAACAGCTTAACAGCAACGAAAATATTGACGAGACTGTAAATATTGATGAAGTCATTCGGTATTTTGTAGTCCATAATTTCGTCTGTAATTTTGACAGCTACACGGGGCCGATGATTCATAATTACTACCTTTATGAAAAAGACGGGCAGCTTTCTATGATACCTTGGGATTATAACCTTGCTTTCGGCGGATTTCAAGATGTGAAAGACGCAACCTCTCTTGTCAACTATCCGATAGATTCTCCTGTTTTAAACGGAACAGCGGATTCCAGACCGATGCTTGCCTGGATTTTCAGTAATGAAAAATACACCGAGCTGTATCACAGATACTTTGCTGAATTTATCGAAACTTACTTTGACAGCGGATATTTTTCAGAAA
This sequence comes from Petralouisia sp., assembly GCF_056822245.1. NCBI lineage: Bacteria > Bacillati > Bacillota > Clostridia > Lachnospirales > Lachnospiraceae > Petralouisia > Petralouisia sp. Next base: position 157,535 of record NZ_JBQIOP010000003.1, read on the forward strand.
TGATTGATTCTACCAGAGAAATGATTGCACCTTTCGTAGAAAGCGATGCAACAAAATTCTGTACTTATGAGGAATTCCAGACAGGCGTTGATGTTCTGAAAGAATTTTGCTTACTCCGTGCAGAAAGTGTGAGCGGGCAGCTGGACGGTACGATTGCTTCTGACTCTGACGGACAGGCACAGAACAGCAGTTCATTGATTGACGCTTCCGCTCTCAACATTTCGGATATGGGTTCTATGGAACATGGCAAAGGCAGTGGAATGGATAAACCGAATCGTTAAAATGACGCGCCTCGGATGAACCGATGGATGTTGAAGGAAACGGAACCCAGCAAGAATAAAATGATAGTGACTTTTTTGTTCACAGATTTATCACCGCGATCTTTAGTCTGCCTTTAGCTTTATTTTTTAAAATGAAAAGCGTAATGAAAAGAAGCAAGGAGGGTTATTATGATCAGGGTGGAACATTTGACAAAATATTATGGCGATGTTATGGCGCTGAATGATTTGTCTTTTGAAATTGACGAGGGTCATGTATACGGATTCTTAGGGGCAAACGGTGCGGGAAAGTCGACCACAATGAATATTATGACGGGATGTTTGTCTGCTACGGATGGGAAAGTCAGCATTGATGGGTACGATATTTTTGAAAAACCGGAGAAAGCGAAGAAACTGATGGGCTATCTTCCGGAGCTGCCGCCGCTGTATATGAATGAAACCCCTGCGGAATACCTGAGGTTTGTAGGAGAGGCAAAGGGACTGAAAGGGGCAGAACTTAAGCGGCAGGTGGAGGAAGTAATGGAACAGACCAATATAGGAGGTATAAAGAATCGTCTGATTTCGGCGCTTTCCAAGGGCTACCGGCAAAGGGTGGGAATTGCTCAGGCATTGCTTGGAAATCCCAAAGTGATTATTTTAGATGAGCCCACCGTAGGTCTTGATCCCATTCAGATTATAGAAATCCGTGATTTAATCGGACAGCTTGGAGAGAACCATACGGTTATTTTAAGTTCCCATATTTTATCAGAAGTGCAGGCTATTTGTGAAAAAGTGCTGATTATTGCTCAGGGAAAACTGGTTGCTTTTGATACGCCGAGGAATCTTGAAAAGCTCATGCTGTCCTCCAATCAGGTATCATTTACGGCGGAAGCCTCTGTGGATGAGGCGTCAGAAATTATGGAGCGTATGGAGTTTGCTGAGGAATATCAGGTTGAAAAGAGAGAAGATGATGCGGTAAATATTTTTGTAAAAACAGATTCAGCCAATGTCAGGGATATCTGCAGGCAGATTTTTTTCGCTTTTGCAGATCAGGGCAATGCCATTATTGAGATGGAGGCAAAGAAAGCCAATCTGGAGGATGTGTTTATCGAACTCACAGAAGGAAGCGGGGTGGAAGAATGATTGCCGTGTGGAAACATGAACTGTCCAATTATTTTCATTCCCTGACAGCATATATTTTCTCAGCATTTTTGCTGGCGTTGGTAGGACTGGGCGCCATGCTTTACAATATTCAGTCGGCAGTGGCAAATTTTGAGTATGTTCTGAGCTTTGTCAGCCTTGGATTTGTGGTTATGATTCCGATTGTAACAATGCGTGTGGTGGCGGAGGAAAGGAAGCAGAAAACAGATCAGCTTTTGTATTCCCTTCCGCTGAAAACAACACATATTATTTTAGGAAAATATCTGGCGCTGTTGGTTGTATATCTGGCGCCCCTTCTGATTATTTCGTTTTATCCGCTGATTTTTGCTCAGTTTGGGGAAGTGTATCTTCCAACCTCTTTTGGTTCCCTGTTTGCTTTTTTTATGATGGGGGCGGCGTTGCTTGCTGTTGGCATATTTATTTCTTCTCTGACAGAAAATACAGGATTTGCCGCAGGTATTGCCATATCGGTTATTTTGCTGAATTATTACAGTGTTACTTTGGCAGAATATGTATCTTCTACCTCATTGGGTTCTGCAATTGCCTTTGCAGGAATAGCGGCAGTTCTTGGGTTTGTGGTCAGGTATGTCACAAAACATAATAGGCTGGCTTATGGAGTTGCAGTTGCCCTGTGTCTGGCGGTACTGGGAGTATATGCTTTGGACAGATCCAAATTTGAAGGGCTTTTGCCGGATATAATGACGAAATTATCACTGTTTGAACGTTTTTATAAATTTGTCAACGGTGTGTTTGACCTGACGGCAATTATTTATTACATCACAGTGATTGTATTTTTTCTGTTTTTGTCGGTGCAGTCCCTTGAGAAACGGAGGTACAATTGATGAAAAAAATAAAACTGCCAAATAAATCAGACCAGAGAACCCGGGGACGGATTGCATTTCTGGGAGGATCTTATTCTCTGGCGCTTACAGGAATTGTACTGGCAATTCTGGTTGCAGTTAATGTTCTTGCCGAGGCGCTTCCGGCTGCGCTTACTCAGTTTGATATCAGTTCCACGAAACTTTACTCTATTACCAGTAATACGAAAGCAGTGGTAAATGCGCTTAAAAAGGATGTGACCATCTATTGGGTGGTTCAGTCTGAGAAAGAGGACGATGTAATTTCTAACCTGTTGGAAAAGTATGAAAGCCTGTCAGAACGTATTGAGGTTGTGAAGAAAAATCCGGATGTATACCCCACATTTACCCAGCAGTATACGTCGGAAAGCGTGCCCAACAACAGTTTGATTGTGGAATGCGGGGAAAGCAGCCGCTACATCAGTTATAATGAAATTTATGTGACGGAAACAAGCATCTCGTCTTATTCCTATGAAACGTCTTTTGATGGTGAGGGAGCGATTACATCCGCAATTGATTACGTGATCAGTGAGGATCATCCGCAGCTTTATGTAACGGAGGGACATGGAGAGGCTGAAATGTCAGAGGTATTTTCCGAGCAGATCAGAAAACAGAATATAGAAGTGACCAGCTTTACTTTACTGAAGGAGGATACGGTTCCAAAAGAAGCTGATGTGGTTTTGATTTATGCGCCGACCAGTGATATTTCCAGGGAAGAAAAGGAAATGCTGTCGGAATATACAAAAAATGGAGGAAAACTGATGGTGTTGGCAGGCCCGACAGAAGAGGGAACCCTGGCCAATCTGTACAGTATTTTGAAGGAATATGATATTGAGGCAGAAGAGGGAGTTGTAGTGGAGGGAGACAGAGAGCGCTATGCGTTCCAACAGCCTTATATATTATTGCCCCATATGGCCGATCATGAGATTACCAATCCGCTGACTGAGGGAAATTATTACGCCATCATGCCGCTTGTTCAGGGAATGAAGGTCAATGACGCTTCGGGGGCAGTTACGGCGCTTTTGAGTACGTCAGACAAGGCGTTCAGCAAATCAGCAGGATATGATATTTCCACATATGAAAAAGAAGAAGGAGATGCGGATGGGCCCTTTGCGGCGGCAGTATCAGTGGATTGTGGGAATGACGGTCAGATTATATGGTTTGCCTCCTCGTATTTCCTCGATGAGCTGTATAATTCTTATTCTTCCGGCGCAAATCTGGATTTGGGAATGAACGCTCTGTCCGCAATGATTGGGGAGCGGGAGGCCTTGGCTATCCGAAGCAAATCCTTAAGCTATCAGTACCTTACCATAAATGAATCTACAGCTTCATATTTGAAGGTAATTATGATCGGCGTATTTCCGCTGATGTTTCTGGTGTATGGCATCTATGTGATTATAAGCAGAAGGAGGAAACAGAATGAACCGGTCTAAAAAAATATGTGTTTTACTGGCCCTTCTGATTGCAGTGTCTCTTGCGGCTTTTGGCGTCAGCCGTTACGAACAGCATAAGGAAGAAATCAAAAACAGTGATGAAGTGATACTGGAATTGAAAAATGAGGATGTAAAATCACTTTCCTGGGAATATGAGGAAACAAAACTGGCGTTCCATAAGGATGAAACATGGATGTATGACGACGATGAAACTTTTCCGGTAAGTAAAGATAAAGTGGAGCAGCTGCTTGGGGTGTTTGAGTCTTTCGGCGTTTCTTTTATTATCAAAAATGTGGAAGACTATGCCCAGTACGGACTGGATGATCCGGCCTGCAGCATCCGGATAGAAACAGACGACAAGACGTATGAAATTCTTCTGGGGGATTACAGCGTCATGGATGAAGAACGTTATGTATCCATCGGGGACGGCAATGTATATCTTGCATCCAGTGATCCAATGGAATTCTTTCAGCTTGAATTGAAAGATATGATTGAAAACGATAAGATTCCTTCTATAGATAAGGCGGAAGAAATTGTATTTGCGGGCAGTGAATCTTATAAAATTGTTTATCAGGAGGAAAGCGCTCATACTTATAATGAAGAAGATGTATATTTTGTCAAAGAGGATCAGTCGTATCTTCCGCTGGATACGTCTGCAGTGGAGCGTTATCTGTCATCTGTCAGCAGTCTGAGCGTCAGCAATTATGTGTCTTACCATGCAGAGGAAGAAGAACTTGCCCGTTACGGTCTGGATACGCCGGAACTTCAGATAACTGTGCAATATCCGGTTCTGAAGGAAGAGGGTGACGAAGAGGAAATCAAGTCTTTTGTGCTGAATCTGTCACGTTCTGCGGAAGAAAAGGCGAAAGAGAAAGACGGTGAAGAAGGGCAGGATTCAGCGCCCGCCTATTTCCGGGTGGGAGAATCCCGGATTATTTATGAAATCACCGGAGCAGAGTATGAAAGCCTGCTGGCTGCATCTTATAATGATCTGCGTCATCAACAAGTGATTTGGGCGGATTTTGCGGATGTGTATCAGGTGGATATTTCACTGGACGGACAGGATTATACCTTAAGTACAAAAGAAGAAAAGGATGAAACCATTTGGTATTATCAGGACAAGGAAATAGATATTGCAGATTTTCAAAGTGCGCTTTCCATGCTTACGGCATCTGAATTTACTGATAAAATGAACACGGAGAAAGAAGAAATCAGCCTGACGGTGTATCTTGGCGGTGAAAAGGATACTGAAGTTCAGATAAGCCTGTACCGGCAGGATGGAAGCAATTGTGCTGCAGCTGTGGATGGAACTCCGGTGTCCCTGGTAAACAGAAGCTATGCGGTGGATCTGGTAGAAGCAGTTCATGCCATTGTTTTGAATTAAGGCCGCAAATCCTGGTAAAATTCCTAAAAACCTATTCCATCCAGACAGCCGTTGGAGTATAATAAAGAAAAGATTCATGGATGAGAATAAGGAGGAAAAGATGGGCTGTTTGGGTAATTTGATCTGGTTTTTATGCGGCGGATTATGGCAGGGAATCTGCTGGATGGTTGCAGGGCTTTTGTGGTGCATTACGATTGTGGGGATTCCCATAGGGACCCAGTGTTTTAAGTTTGCGTCTCTGGCATTCTTTCCCTTTGGAAAAGAAGTAGAATATGGCGGAGGAACCTGGTCTGTGCTTGCAAATATTTTATGGCTGCTGATAAGCGGAATTCCGTTGGCTGTGTCTGCGGCCATAAACGGCATTTTACTGTGCTGTACCATTATAGGGATTCCTTTTGGAATCCAGTGTTTTAAAATCGCCAAGCTGGCTTTGATGCCCTTTGGGGCAATTGTGCGCTGCTGCTGATATGTGTTTCAAATATGCTCTGAAGCAGGCGGGAAGCCTGCATTGGCAGAACAAGTATAAAATTCTTTTTTCTGCACATTCTATTCCGGTAAATATTATGAGATTGGAAAAGAAAGGCAGGAAATTATTATGGCAGCAGACTTTAAACAGAGCGAAACCATGAAGAATCTGATGCGCGCATTTGCCGGAGAGAGCCAGGCCAGAAACCGTTATACTTTTGCAGCAGGCCAGGCCCATCAGCAGGGACTTTATGTGTTGGAGCAGATTTTCAAATTTACCGCAGACCAGGAAAAAGAGCATGCGGAAATCTTTTATAACCAGCTGAAGGAACTGGCCGGGGAAACCATTGCCATTGACGGAGCCTATCCGGTGGATTTAAGCCCGAATATGTCAGAGCTGCTGAAGATGGCGCAGCACAATGAGTACGAAGAACACGACGATGTGTATAAGAATTTCGGGGATAAGGCCCAGGAGGAAGGATTTGGCAAGGCAGCCATGAAGTTCCATAAGATTGCAGAAATTGAAAAAATGCACGGCGATCGTTTCGGGGCGTTTGCCAGACTTCTGGAAGATAATCAGTTATTTATCTCCAAAGTGGAAACAAAATGGATGTGTTTAAACTGCGGATATGTTTATGAGGGAACGGCGGCGCCCATGACCTGCCCTGTATGCGATCACGAACAGGGATGGTATGTGCGTCTGGAGCTTGCTCCTTACTGCGGCAAAACAGAGGGAGAAATGATACAATAGTACGTGGGAAGAACCCTCATATGAAGTCAGAAAAGCTGTTGGAAAAGGTTTCCGGCAGCTTTTTTTTAAAATATGATAATTTTCATGATTTTTTCACCGGCTTATGTTAAAATACGTTATTGAACCATAGAAAAAAGTTATTGGAGGTAATTTAACAATGAGAAGAAGGAAATATTTGGCCGTTGCGCTGATATTGTCAGGAGCTATGGCGTTTTCTGCCGGATGCGGAAATACGAAGAAGGGGACAGAGAATACAGCAAAACAGGACTCTGCCGGAGAGGACTCCGATGAAAGTACAAAGGAGCAGGGAGACGCAGAGAATGCTTATGATGACGTATTGAATTTTAAAGCAGAGGATTATGTGAAACTGGGAGATTATAAGAATCTGAAAGTACAGTATCCGGTGCCGGAGGTATTGGAAGAGGACGTTGAGTATGCAATTCAGGAATTGCAGGAAGAGAATAAGGAATACCGTGAAATTACTGACCGCCCTTCCAAAGAAGGAGACAGCGTCAATATTGATTATACCGGAGTGATGGACGGGGAGGAATTCGAAGGCGGAAGCGATACGGATTATGAACTTGTACTGGGGTCCGGAGATTTTCTGGAGGACTTTGAAAACAGTCTGATTGGTAAAAACAAAGGGGAAACCGTTACATTTCCATTAACTTTTCCGGAGGAATATTTTGACTCTGAGGCGGAAGGAAAACAGGCGGAATTTACCGTTACCATCAACAAAATCAGCGAGGTGATTGTGCCGGAATATACCGATGAATTTGTGGCGGAAGTGACAGATTACAAGACCATTGAGGAATATGAAGAATACATAAGGGGAGATTTGATTGCCACTGCCCAGGAGGAATCTGCTTCTGCATCCGGAGAGGACGCTTTGGCGATGGCGGTGGAAAATGCGGAGGTAGACGGTTATCCTCAGGAATTGTATGATTTCTACTATGATGAAACTGTGTCGGGGTACCAGTTCTATGCTTCTATGATGGGAATGGAATATGAGGAATTTTTAGAGCAGATGGGAGAAGGAGCAGTTGAGGACGCAGCGATTGCCCAGGTAAACGAATATCTGGTGGCTCAGGCCATTGCAGACAAGGAAGGACTGGCAGTTACCGAGGAAGGATACCAGGAGGAAGCCCAGGCATTGTTGGAAGAATACGAGTATGATACGGTGGAAGAACTGGAAGCAGATTATGGAAAAACTTCGATTATCACCCAGATTGTCCGCAGCAGAGTGGTTAATTTCCTCTATGAAAATGCGGATGTGGAAGAAGTTTCCCAGGATGAGTATTACGGAGAAGATGAAGAATTAGAAGAAGAATCTGACGATGGAGAATCAGAGGACGCAGAAGAATCTGGCGACGGAGAATCAGAGGACGCAGAAGAATCTGGCGACGGAGAATCAGAGGATGCAGAAGAATCTGGCGATGGTGAACTGGAATTGGAGTTAGACGGGGAAGAGTAAGAAATGAAAAAGAGTGTAAAATTGGCGCTGTTTGAATATGGGATGATTACCTTTGCGGCAGTTCTTTTGGTAATCGGAGTGTATTTTTTTAAATTTCCAAATCATTTTTCTTTTGGAGGTGTTACGGGCATGGCGGTTGTATTCAGCGCCGTGACCCCGTTCAGCGCCGGAACAATTAACTTTGTGATCAATATGGCTCTGCTGGTTGTGGGATTTGCCTGCTTCGGCAGGGAATTTGGGGCGAAAACGGTATATGTAAGCGTGCTGATGTCCTTAGGTTTAAGCGGACTGGAAAAATACTATCCTATGGCGCGTCCCATGACAAATGAGCCGGTGCTGGAGCTTGTGTTTGCCATTGTGCTTCCGGCTTTAAGCTCCGCTATCCTGTTTAATATCGGGGCCAGCGGCGGAGGCACTGACATTATTGCAATGGTTTTGAAAAAGCACAGTACGGTAAATATCGGAACGGCTTTGTTTCTGGTGGATTTGATGATTACCGTGGCAGCCTGCTTTATCTTTGACGCAGCCACAGGTTTATTTTCTTTCTGCGGCCTGATGGCAAAATCCCTGGTGATAGATACCGCCATTGAAAGCATTAATCTGTGTAAATATTTTACAATTGTCTGTGACGATCCGGAGCCCATCTGCGATTTTATTCATGAGAAGCTGACCCGCAGCGCTACGATTTTTGAAGGAGAAGGTACGTATACCCATCATAAGAAATATATCATATTAACTGTGATGAAACGGGGACAGGCAGTACAGCTCAGGAATTATATCAGATGGAATCAGCCCGGAGCGTTTATGATGATTACAAACAGCAGCGAGATTATCGGAAAAGGATTTAGGGGACTGGATTAACCGGTAGCTTGAACCGGTGAAAATACAGTCTGCGGATTCAAAAAGGGGGCAGGAGAAGATGAATCTATTGAATTACCTGGCAACTGCATTGAGCATTTCTGCAGTTATGACGATTATTCCTTTTATTCTGGGTTACCGGAATAAAGGGAATGAGGCGAAGCGGAAATATTACTGGAAAATGAGCTGCCTGTTCGGCGGAATTACTGTGGCGCTTGGCATAGCGGCTTTGGTATTGATGCTTCCGTTTTTTTAGCGGAAGGGGGAAGGTCTGTGGGGATTATCAAAACAGACGGAAAGGAGAAATGGGATGGGCTTATATTTAAATCCGGATAACACCGCATTTCGGCAGGCGGTTCTGGATGAAATTTATATTGATAAGACGGAATTGATCTCACTTATGAATAAAAAACTGAATAAATCAAGGGTGAAAAATGTCTGTGTGAGCCGTCCCCGCCGTTTTGGAAAGTCCATGGCTGCAGATATGCTCACAGCATATTATAGCAAAGGCTGTGATTCCAGAAAGCTATTTGCCGGAAAAAAAGTAGAGCAGACGGAGTTATTTGAGCTTCATTTAAACAGCCATGACGTGATACGGTTGGATATTCAGAGATTTTTATTTGAGAAGTCACATCTTGATATTTTTATAGATAAGATCCAGGAAGCTGTAATTCGGGAACTGGAACCTGAGTATGGAGATTATTTCTGTGTAGATCAATATGGACTGCCTGGTGTATTGGGACAAATTTATGCACATTCAGGAAAAGGTTTTGTTTTTATTATTGATGAATGGGATTGTGTGTTCCGTTTTGCAAAGGAGCGGAAGGAAATACAGAAAGCTTATCTGGATTTTTTGCGGGGACTTTTTAAAGGAGCAGAATATGTAGAATTAGCTTATATGACAGGAATTCTTCCCATTAAAAAATATGGGGATCATTCAGCAATCAATATTTTTGATGAATATTCTATGATAGATCCGAAAAATTTGGGAGAATATTTTGGATTTACAAAAGAAGAAGTGCAAAGCCAGTGTGAACGGCACGGAATTGATTTCACGGAAGTGGAAAAATGGTATGACGGTTATCAGGCAGGAGAAATTCATGTTTACAACCCCAAATCGGTTGTGGATGTGCTGACCTGGAAGAAATTCAGAAGCTATTGGACAGGAACAGAAACCTACGAAGCATTAAAGGGATATATTGAACAGAATTTCGATGGATTGAGAGAAGCTGTCATTGCGATGCTTGGCAACGGACGGTGCAGGATCAATCCGCGGAAATTTCAAAATGATATGACGTCGTTTTCATCTAAGGATGATATATTAACGCTTTTGGTGCATCTGGGATATTTAACATTTGATGAATCAACAGAAGAGGTTTATATCCCAAATCAGGAGGTGTCTCAGGAGTTTTTGAATGCAATAGAAGGAGAAGAGTGGGAGGGAATTGCAGAGGCAGTTGAGAGATCCTTTTCTCTATTAAAAAGCACATGGGAGATGGAGGGAAAAAAGGTAGCTGAGTGTATGGAAGCGATTCATAATGAAACATCTTCCATTCTGAAATACAATGATGAGAATTCCCTTAAATGTGCCATACTTATTGCCTATTTTAGCGCAAGAGCATATTATCTTCCGCCTAATCTGGAATTACCATCAGGAAAAGGGTTTGCGGATGTTGTGTACCTTCCCCGAAGGAATGTAAAATGTCCGGCTCTGTTAATTGAGTTAAAGTGGAACAGATCAGCCGAAGGGGCAATTGCACAGATTAAGGAGAAACGATATACTGATTGGCTTAGAGCATATACAGGAGATATTTTGTTGGTTGGCATCAATTATGATGCAGATAGAAAAGTGCATGAATGCATCATCGAAAAAATGTAGTGTTCTACCGCATTTATTCCCAGGAATCCATCGCCGCTGTTTCCCTGAGAATAAATGCACACATTCCTGCTACAGTAAGCGTCTGTTTTTACAAATCTGCAAGAATCTCCCAGATATCATCCATTGTATCCGCAATCCGTTTTGCGCCGTTCTGAAGCAGAAACTCCCGGTCCCTGAATCCCCAGCTAACGCTGATACAGGGAATTCCCGCATTCTCTGCTGTAGCCAAATCCACATCGGAATCTCCCACATAGACGCAGGATGCTGCTTTAGAGCCCAGTTCTTTCATGGCGGCAAACACCGTATCCGGCGCAGGTTTTTTGGCAACTTCCGGTGATTCCCCGATGGCGGCGGTAATATAAGGAGTAAAGAAATCTTCGCAGAGTCCTTTCACCGCCAGGTCGAATTTGTTGGATACCACCGCCAGTTTATAGCCTCTGTCAGCGGCATTTTTCAGAAATTCCATCACACCTTTAAACGGCCGGGTGCAGTCTTTTTTATGAATCGCATAATGTTCCTGGAAATCTTCCAGGCAGTCCTCGTACTGCGGAAAATTCCGTCCCTGGGGAATGGCCCGTTCTATCAGCAGGGCAACGCCGTTTCCTACCATCTGGCGCACACTGTCCTCCGAATGGGAGGATAACCCATAGCGGGCCATGGCGTAATTGACGCTGTTTGTCAAATCTGTCAATGTATCCAGTAAAGTTCCGTCTAAGTCAAAAATAATCGTATCAATTTTCTGCGGCATATGATCGCTCCTTTGTCTGTTTTCCTGTATAGTTCCCTGATTTTTATCACATTTCAACAGTTACCATTTTATACCTGCCAAAAGAAATCTGCAAGAAAAACCTTTGTGCGTTTACAGAGGTTTTCCGGTGTGATAGAATATACCCAGATGCTTTTATTGCTCCGGCGGTTAAATATCACAGCATCTCACTTGTCTAAACCTCCATCTGCTGCGATATTCAACCGCCGGGGTAATATATGATTGGGAAGGAGAGCGGTAACATGTGGGGAAAATTTGAAATTAAGATAAAACTGCCTGTGGCGGAGACTATACTCCAAAGCAGCAGCCGGGAGAAAACTGGCAGGGCGGTATCAGGGTTATGAGAATCTGCAGGCAGAACGGAGTACCCAGAGAGATGATCAGAAAGGCGAGGTGTTTGAAATGATCTTACTGAAAGCAAACAGTGAGTTAAACAATATATTCAGCCGGATGCTGAAAACTATGGATGTTAATGTGGTATGGACAGGAAATATTGTGGTATTGAACAATTTTCTGATTTTATCGGGAAAAGTCCGATCCCTGATTTTTAATTTTGACAACCGGAAAATTATGACCAATGTCATTGAACTGCCGGACAAGGAAGAAGATATGGAGCCGGTGGGAGAGAACCAGACGCTGACCAATGTATTGAATATGACGCTGTACGCATTTGGAAAATGGGGCTCCATCCGGGGGCTGAAGGTGGACAAAGACTACAGTCAGTTGAATGCGTTGTTTTATGCGATTTTGAAGGATATGAAAATTATTCCGGGGTATCGGGACGATAATTTCCGGTTTTACAAAGATAATATTCAGATGACCTTTGAAGAGGTGGTTAAGGCTGCCATGGAGGAAGGAAAGCGTAAGCCCCAGGAGGTCAAAGAAGAAAAACAGGAAGAGGAGCCGGAGGAAAAAGGACTGGGGCTGTGGCATAAGGTACGCTGGAGCCTGACCAAAGCCACCTTCCATAAAAGCGAAATTTCAGCATATGAGCGCAAGGCTTCCCGGGTTGGAAATAATTTCTACATAAACGGCTATCAGTGCCCGGAATGCGCAAGGAAGCTGTATATGGCAATTTATCCCCAGGGAAAGGAATTCCCCATTGAGACGGAAGAGGGGGGCGTGTACCTGGCCCGAAGCTATACCTGCGACAACTGCAACCTTTTCTACACGCCAAGACCCGGGAAGCTGCTTCGGGAAGGGGATAATTATACCATGAAATTCGGCGGCGACCGGGACGCCTATGAGGATTACCGGGAGCTGTTAGGCCGGGATGCAGAGCGGACCTCCAACTGCAATTTTAATGAATTTGCGTCTCAGCGGGGCAGACATGCCATGCCGCCCATTGAAGAGGCATGTGCGGATATGGAGCATATGTCTGAGGAAGAACTGCATAGTATAGAAGAAAAGATTGATGAAAATTTCTTCCCTCTGATGCAGGCAGAGCCGTTCCGTGAGAAAATCCAGGAACTGCTGAAAGCCAGAAAGGAAGCCCAGGAAGAGAAAAAGAAGAAAAAGAAACCAGAACAGGAAGCAGAATCATCAAAAGCGGAGGGAGCTGCGGAAACAGCTGAGAAGGATTCCGAAGTAAAATCCCAGGGACAGGCAATGCAGCATTCCGAAACGCCCATGGATCATTCCGGCTTGGAATCCTCCGAGCAGCCCCAGAGTCCCAATAAAGACTGGTACAGGCCCAAGGATGCCGGCCGGAAATCCTTCGGACAGACGGAGGGAGCTGCCGGGGCCCAGGCTTCAGGCGATGATACAGATGCTTTAGGGAAGCCGGAAAAGAAAAAGGGATTTTTCGGAAAACGGAATACAAAAGAAAAACCGGAACGGGATGTTCCCGAAAAAGACATGGATGCTTCTTTAAAAGGCGCCGGAAAACAGGATGATCCCAGAGATCCCAATGGAATTGAGGCGGAACTGGAAGCGGAATTTGCAGAGAGCAACGGCAGCCTGTCTGTGAAAGAGAAATACGACGCCCGTATGCGGAAACTGGATCGCATGTCCATGTGGCAGCTGCGGAGACTGCGGGAGCAGGTGAAGGATGACGAGCGTCTGGACTGGGTGGACAAGGAGAAATATGAGAAGCTGCTGCGGCAGGCCGCTTACCAGAAAGGGGCCGAAGAGGTACGCAAGAAAGCGGAATATGCCATGACCCAGTCATACGCAGTCATCAAACGGGTCATGGATGAAATTGACCAGTCAGAATGCCCGGAGCTGATTAAAAAAGAGATGTTGGAGGCCCTGGGAGAAGTAAAGAAAAAGCGGGGACAGGAGGAAGCGGCGGATCTGATTGCCCGCGTACCGGAAAATATGACAAGAAGCCAGTACCGGACGTTCCGCGATAAATTAAACCAGTATGACGGAGAAGATATATCGGTCTATAATGAAGTACTGGAAGGCGCCAGAAGGCTGACAGAGAAGCGGGAAATTGCCGGGATGCTGAAACGTGCGGCAGGCGCCGACCGCCGGGGGCTGATGCAGATGCTTACGAAGCTTCGCGAAGATGGTTTTCTTCCGGAACAGGCGGAGCCTGCCATCAGGGAGATAGAGGGCAGAGTGATGGCCATGGATCAGAAGGTGATTGATAAAATGTGCCCCAACATCCCCCTGATGTCCTTTGACGAAGCAGCCAGCGCTTATGAGAAAATTGAGGGCGGAGTGTTCCTGCCGGAAATCAAGACCAACACACTGGAAATGATAGACAAGCGCCTGACAAAGCTGAAAATGGATGAATGCGGGCTTCTGGTGGAAAAGCTCAAGGATGCATTAAGCGGAAGAATCAGCGATACAGAACGGCTTCATTTCTACGAGGTGCGCAAAATTATGCGGGGCGACTGGGCGCCCAGAGAAGCGGAGCTGGCGGCAAGAGCCTTGAATACTTACGCCCAGGAACGGGACCGTTATGAGTTTCCAATCCTGATCTGTGATGCTTCTGCCAAGAAAAACGGACGAGACGGCTTCATTCTGACGCCGGAGCATATTTTCTATAACAGCATGTTCAGCAGCGAGATGATCCCCATCCGGTCAGTAACAGGAATCGAAGGAAATACAGGGCTTTTGTCCAAAGGAATCTATGTGAAGCGGGGAAATGGAAAGAAAACCAAGATTCCGGGAGGAATCTCCTCCAAGGAACTGAAAGAATTCGGGGAGGTTCTGGGAGAATTTGTATCCTATCTGCAGGAAAAGCCGGAGTCTCGAAGCATTGCTTATCTTTCCAAGGAAAAGCATGACGTGAAATGCTGCTATCGCTGCGGGTACACCTATCGGGGAGGAAATACCTGTCCCAAGTGCGGGAATCAGGCGAATCAGTAAACACAGGATGAGTCTGAGAATTTATCTGGCCATTTAATAAGTTGGAATTGTAACCCATAACAGTATCTGTTATTTGAATCAGAAAGACGGGAACTGTTGTGGGTTATTTTTTGTCTTGGTCACTTTCCGGTACTGGCGGTTCAGCCCTTTTATGATTTTTGTAGTATACATGATCCTGCGGATATTATCAGGGAACTGGAAAAAGGAACTGACGTATTTGAATGAATTACGCAGCATGTGAATGGCGTATCATTCAATAAACCAACGAGTAATCACCCTTGAATACAGGATGGCTTTTTTGTATAATGAAACCAAGATAGCACTTGATTATTTTCCCGCTGTGAAAGCGGGGATGAAAGGAAGAAGGAATGGAAAAAACAGAGATTGCGAAACATACGATTAAAGACAGCATTTTCACAAATTTATTTCAGGATAAAAAATACTTGATTCAGTTATACCGGGCACTCCACCCAGAAGATACAGAAACTACGGAAGATGAATTGAAAGACATTACGATTAAAAACATATTGGTGGATGCTTGCTATAATGATTATTCCGATTTTCTGATTATTCCGATTTTAACATAGGCAGACTGGGAAAAGCAATATATTCCGCATTCCCAGCCTGAAATTTTTCCAAAAG